>JBMYXW010000592.1:0-2980 GCA_049608825.1 Chitinophagales bacterium | reverse complement strand
TCACTTCAACAGTCGAAAGCGTTTCCGAATCTTCTGAAAGTGTCATTTCAAAAGCCTTTCCATTTTCTTTAGGTAATTCTAAAATATTTAACCGAAAAGTTTTAAAACTCAACATAGAAACCTCCAAAAAGTAAGTTCCATCTTTGAGATCTTTAAATTCAAAGTTTCCATTTTCTTGTAATGGATAAATTATAGATATGTCATTTAGTGTAAAATTGACATACCCTTCTTCTAGAGGCTCTCCATTGCAATTTGTTCCCGAACCGCTAATTGTTACAAAATTATTTTCAGGAGCTAAAATTATAATCGCTCCCAAATCTGTATTACTCGCATAAGGCCCCAATTCTTCCTCCCACAAAACACCTCCACAAGGATCCAAAATGCTGAGTGTAAAAACAGTATTTGCAGGAAAATTGTAAAACTCAAATTCACCACTATCATCCAAAAAGCCACCTACTCTGCGAACTCCTTCAATCTCTACAAAAACCTGCAAATAAGGAATTACAATATCTTCCTCATTCACTCTCGTAAAAACTTTCCCTGTCACCGAAATCGAGCCTTGTTTGATATCCACATTCCAAGCACTAAAATGTGCTACTTCTCCCACATAAGTATTTCCCTGCAATGTCGCAAAACCTTCTTCTACCCACGTTCCCAAGTTTTCGTCAAATGACCAAAGTGGAATCGTTGGAGGGGCTTGACTGAGAATTTTGGAGGGAACGGGAAAAGTTAGTGTGGCGGGCATTCCTTCTTTGAGCTGCAATTCTTCCCCATTTTCACCCAACAATTCTACATTCAACATCCCGAAAGTACCCAAAGCGACTTGCTTGCCATTTTCGTCAATACCACTCAAATCACCTATCATTCTCTCAGCCAAATCTTCGGCAGTTGGGTTAATCCAAGACATAGCAACTTCTACATCTCCCATATAGTTTTCTCCATTTTTATGGCGAACACTATTCGCTGCCAATTTCACTTTTGCAGAGTTTACCGTTTGAGCCGTTCCACCTGTATTTGAAGAAAACGCCCCAAGGATATTCTTTTGCAAGAGTTTGATTTTGGTGTAATTGTAGCTGTCAGCAGTCACATTCATTTTGCGAAAAGCTTCAAATTTTCCCGCTTGACGCACCTTCAACAATGCGCCACTTTTTACGACCATGACTTTGGTATAGAGAAAGTTACCATATTCATCAGTTGTAGTAGTTCTTACTCCTCTTAAGGTATTGAGGGAGACATCACTGTTGGCTATCGGGTTGTCGTTTTCATCTACCACCGAACCGAAAATATTGGTAATAACGACTTCTTTGGGTGTGTCGGTAAATGGGTTATCCTGTTCTCCTACGGGGATTAAATTGTCGTCAAAAAATCCTTGGTCTTTGATACAGGAATGAAATATGACCGTTGTGGAGAGGACAAGAAGGAGAGTTAGAAGTGTTTTTGAAGTAGAAAGTAAATGATTCATAGATTTTGCATTTTTGAACATTTAGAATGATAGCAATATACAATATTTAAAATAGAACTCCAATAATATATTTGCATATCATTTATTTATTCGCCTTTAGAACTCATTTGTAGTGAAATATGCACGTTTAACCGTACGATTTTGAATGCTGAATGATAAATTTTGAATGGATTAACAATTATGTTTTAGATGAGATGAAATAAAAAACTCACACAAACTAATTTAAAGTTGTGTGAGTTTTTTGTAGTTTGTAAAGCAAAGATTAATTTACTTCAAGTCCACGCTTTCTTCCAATACAATCGGAATACTTGTCTCAATAGGCACTTCAAAATTGCCGTCTGAACCCAAATAAGGGCTGAACAAATCACCACCATTCGTAATTTGCACTTTATTGGTTTTGATAGGGCGGTAAACACCATTTACTTCAACAGATAATATCTGCAAAAAACGACCTCCATTTTCCTCTATCATCACTTGAACATTGGATTTGGCAGGTACCAATACTTGACCATTTTGGATTAGGTTACCTTGAAGCTGCATGGTAGTTGGTTTTCCCATTTCAACCCAATCATTAGAGGATTTGATGAGGCTCAACGGCGTTCCTTTTCTTACCAATGTTTTTGAAACTACCTCATTTACGGGAGTTTCGATTCTAAGGGTTTCTGCCTTCAAAAGACTCGGTTGATGTTCGGTTTCTTTTACCTCTTTCTCCTGCGTTTCAGTTGGTGTTGGAGCAGGTCTAGAAGCTCTAATATCTCCTCTGGTTCGGGTATTTCGATTGACCGCTCTGCCATTGTTGGTTTTGCCGACATTCCGTCCTCGACCACGAGTAGTAGCGGTATTTTGAGAAGCTGCCCGTTGTTTGATTTTGGTCAGTTTCCAAAACTGTCCACTGTAGCCCTTGTTGTTGCCCAATAGAATGGTATTGTTCCCATCGTTCATCACATCCAGAACTTTGTCAGCTCCTTCGGTCATGGTGTACAACTGAAAACTTCCATCTTTTTGAGGTACAATTCTCCAAAGTTGGCTTTTGATTTTTCCACGTTGAACCAATTGAGGGCGTTTGTTCTCGCCATCATTCACGATGTCCAAACATTTGGTATTTTTCTGCAACTTGGTGAAAACTCGATACCATCCCTCTTTTACATGTTTGAATCGCCAGTATTGCCCTTGCACTTTTTCGGGAGCAGATAGATGGAGCATACAGTTGCAGCCGTTGTCTTCGACCACATCTAATGCCAATCCATCGCCTTTCCATACATTGGTGATTCGATACCAAAAAGAGGAATCTACGGGTTCTCCGCCATTTTGGGCGTTTAAGGTCAATAAGGAACTGGAGGTCAATATAAAAATTGCAGTGAGGAATTGAAGATAAAAGAATTTTGTGTTTTTCATCCGTGTAGGGGTTAATGTTGTTTGAAAAATTGGAATAGTGACTCTTGAAGTTTTTCAAATATTTAGGAACTCCAATAAAATAAGTTTCAAATTAGAGCGAAAGACTATTGTAGCCTCCAAAAG
>JBMYXW010000591.1:0-2987 GCA_049608825.1 Chitinophagales bacterium | reverse complement strand
TGATATCACTCGTTGCAGCATGGTGAACTTCGTCAATGAGAATAGAAAGGTTGGGGATTTTTCCAATCAAGTTGCGAAGTTCATTTTCTCGTTTGTCTTTTTCGTCTTCATTTTTTTCAAATACCTCCAATTGTTTTGTTACTTCGAGGCGATTCAAAATGACTTTTTCGGCATTCACTACGAATACTTGACCAAAGGGATTGGGCAAACATTGATTGACTTTTTGGGCATTGGGATTTCGGGCTTTGTTGCTTCTTTTAGCAGATTTCTGTTCGTCCAATACATCAAATTTCAACAGTCTTTTTAGTTCACTTGCTGCGGGGTTAGGAATCACCCAAGTAGGGTCAAAATTTTCAATGGTTCTCAGACTGGGTACAATGGAAGACTTTAAGCCAGAAGGAATAAGAACCAAAAAATTGTGTGCAAAGTTTTTATTTTCAGGTTCGTTGTGCGCAAAATACAAATCAAGGTAAATAAATGCCGCCATCAAATACGTTTTACCTGCTCCCATAGGTAAACTCATGAGATAGTCGGCATAGCTGACATTGTAAAAAATGTTTTTGATGATTTGTTGGTAGTCCAAAGATGCTGGATCCTCCAAAATAATACGGACCAGTTCGGGCAGTAAGGTTGACTTTCCATTGGGTTGAAGTGCAAAATCAAAGAGGGCGTAAGCTATTTTATTTTCGTGTAGAAAATTTACGGCATCAATATAAGGAACGGCATATTTTCTATAATCCACATTTCCATTGATGAAAAATCCTTCGTTGAAGAGTTGCCAAAGCGGTTTGTTTTGCCCTTTGATTTTTAGGAACAAGTAGGATTCAATAGCTTTAATTTGTGTGTCCCGTAATTTACCATTGGAAACCATATAGTCTATAAGGTCTTTAACAGGGCAATCAGCGGATTGAAACCATTCTCTTTTTTTATGTTCAATAATTTTATTCAGCATCTTTTTTCTTTTCTACAAACCGCTAAGGTAAAATATATTTTGAGGAAATCCTTCGGAGACATGTGTTTTTTCTTAACTAATCCACAAACCGATTGTAGGTATCTATCAACAACTTAAACAGAGGCTTCCGTTCCTTGCTATTGGAAGTCTTTTGTTTGTTGGAAGAAGCAAACAATACTTTGGCTTCTTCGCCACATACTTGAAATTTTTCTTGAAGTAAATCCCACAAGTCTGTATGCCCTTTGTCATAACCCAAAGCCCACATACCGACTCCTCCAATATCTTCCATCATTGCCAAATCGTACTTTCGACCAATGCTTTGTTTGCTGTCAAACCAACATTGTTTGAAGCTGCCCGCTTTGCCTCTTACATAATAGGGAGTCGCACTGGCTATGTGCCATTTTTCGGTATATTGACCTTCGTATTTTGATTTGATTTCGGCAAAAGTTCGAGAACTTACATAAGCCGTACTATTCGAGGGAACGCCATGACCTTTTGTTTGCCATTCTCTACCATAATAAGGCACTGCCAAAATCAGTTTGGACTTATCGACCCCTGTACATAGATAACTGCGTAAAGTCGATTCCAAAGATAAATATCCCTTCAATGGCGCAACGGGGCCTGCGTGTTTGCTTCGAGAGTAGTGGTAATCATAGCCCATAATGACAAAAGCATCGACGACTTCCTGCAAAACTGCCACATCATAAATTCGATAATTGTTGAGTCCAGGCACTGCCATTGTTACCGATGAACCAGGGCGTTCTGTTTTCAAACGTTTGGAGAGATAGCGCATAAATTCGGTGAGCGAAGCCTTTTGTTGTTTTCGTACATTCTCGAAGTCAATGTTCACTCCATCTGCATTGCGGTAATCCAACAGTTCCACCAAACTGTCAACCAATTTTGTCCAAGCTTTTTTGTTGTTCAAAAATCGGGCATTGTTTGCACCTCCAAAATTGGTGACTGCCAATTCTACTCGATTGCCTGCAGCTTTCGCCAAATCAACCGATTGTGTGGTTTTCCAGTGGTGAATATCTCGATAAGCACCTGTATAGGGATTGAGGTCATAACCAAAATAACAGAAAGTTGTCAGCAAGGAATAATCATAGCGTTGGTAGGTATCTGCTCCCATCCAATGTGGGTGATAACCATAGACTTGCTTCTTCATTCCACATTCCGAGTTTTCGCTGCAAGCAGGCACAAAAGAGCTTCTCAATTGTTCAAAAATACTTGTAGGCATTACATCCGAAGATTCAGGCCCGTTTTCTTCGTAAAAATCAGATTGTTCGTGCCGAATCGAAGTGTATTCTTCTGGCTCAAAATCTTGGGCTTGTAGGTTGGTAATTATGTTGATATGGACAAAAATAAGTAGGCAAAGTGGTAGGGATAAACTGTAATCTTTGTAAGTTCTCATTGTAGAAAGTTTTTATGCAAGGTTAACAAGCATAAAATATGCCACTAGACTTCAAAAAATGGCGAAAGCTTGCACTGGTTTGAGCAAGCTTATACGCAATTTTTGAAGTATAAGAATCTTTTTACTAATTACTTATCTCCAACGTGTAATTGGATTTTTTGTTTTCGTTTGGGAGATGATCTGAGGAATAACAAAATAAATCTTGCTTTAGACTTTTGTAGTTTTATCCTTCAGTGAATAAACTACAAAAGTCTTCATTACAAATTTATTCTCTATGTCTTAGTTGGCTCCTAATTTATATCCCAAAGACACTCCCAAAACACGATTTTTAATCTTAGAATCATCATCCGTATAAGTAGCAATATTTGCCAAACCCAATTGGTAAAAAATATTTACCACAATCGAATTGAGTTCTACTCCTGCTCCTACCATCAAGCCAAAATCAAAAGGCTTCAGCAAGGCCTCATTTTCGTCATTACCCCACTCAATACTCTCAGTTTCAGTAGTCGTTTCTCCTCCAACTGTTTCTTGTAGTTTAATTTTTCCACTCAACCCATACCCAAGATATCCACCTAGGCTTACAAAAGGTTTATAATCTTGTAAATCAATATAAACTTTAGCAGT
>JBMYXW010000590.1:0-2989 GCA_049608825.1 Chitinophagales bacterium | reverse complement strand
ATTTGCTTATCCTTAATAAGTCAATTGATCCTCCTCTTAAAATTGAAGAAGAAACTGGTGTAGGTGATGAACTTCGCATGAAATACCGCTATCTTGATCTTCGAAGACCTTCTATTCAAAAAAATATCATCTTGAGGCATCAAGTAGCTGCCGAAACACGCAAATATTTGTCAGAACAAGGTTTCTTGGAAATCGAAACTCCCTTTTTGATTAAAAGTACGCCAGAAGGTGCAAGGGATTTTGTTGTTCCTTCAAGGATGAATGCTGGTCAGTTTTATGCTTTGCCACAATCGCCTCAAACTTTTAAGCAGTTGTTGATGGTAGCGGGGTATGACAAGTATTTCCAAATTGTACGTTGTTTTAGAGATGAAGATTTGCGGGCGGATCGTCAGCCAGAATTTACCCAGATTGACTGCGAAATGTCTTTTGTAAATCGGGAAGATGTCTTGCAAACGTTTGAGGCATTGCTTCGCCACATCATGAAAACGGTCAAAAATATTGACTTGGGTGAAGTCGAAAGAATGGCTTACGATGATGCGATTCGTTTTTATGGAATCGACAAACCCGATACCCGTTTTGAGATGAAAATTACGGAGCTCAATGAATTGACTCAAAATAAAGGGTTCGTAGTGTTTGACAATGCCGAATTGGTGGCAGGGCTTTGTGTGGAAGGAGCTGCAACTTATACCCGCAAGCAATTGGATGAATTGACGAAATGGGTGAAACGTCCTCAAATTGGAGCCAAAGGTTTGGTTTGGGTGAAATGCAATGCGGATGGTAGCTTCAATTCTTCGGTTAAGAAATTCTTCACGGAGGAACAATCTGCTGAGTGGGCTGCAAAAATGGGCGCAAAAGCAGGTGATTTGATGTTGGTGATTTCGGGTGAAAAAGACAAAACTCGTAAACAATTGGGACAGCTTCGTTTGGAGTTGGGCAACCGTTTGGGCTTGCGAAAATCAGATGAATTTAAGGCACTTTGGGTTTTGGACTTTCCGTTATTGGAGTGGGACGAAGAACTCGAACACTACCATGCTTGTCACCATCCTTTTACCCGACCAAAAGATGGCTACGAAAGCATCGAAAACATTGCAGAAATCAAAGCAGAAGCCTACGATTTGTGCTTGAATGGCAACGAAATTGCAGGTGGCTCGATTCGTATTCACGAGCGAGATTTGCAGGAAAAAATGTTTGAACTTTTGGGTGTTGGCAAAGAGGAAGCAGAAGAAAAATTTGGCTTTTTGATGCAGGCATTTGAGTATGGTGCGCCGCCTCATGGCGGGATAGCCTTTGGTTTTGATAGATTGTGTGCGCTTTTGGGTGGTCAAGAGAGCATCCGTGATTTTATCGCTTTCCCTAAAAACAACAGTGGTCGAGATGTGATGTTGAATGCGCCTTCTATGATTGACGATTTGCAGTATAAGGAGTTACATATTGCTTCGGCTGTGGAGGAGAAGAAATAAAGTAGAATGGAATTTATTCCGTTCATAAACAAAAGGAAATAATATTGGGCAGTTGCTATTTGATAGTAACTGCCTTTTTTATTCTACTCAAATATCATATTCCTCCTTCAAAATCACCTCCATATCCTTCTTCAAATCTTCAATATACTTTTCTTATATACTCCACAATCTTTCAAGGTTGATTTCATAATAATCATGGGCTAAAATATGCCGAAATGCTTGGATGGGATTCCATTTGATTTCTTTATATTTTTTCTTTGTATCATTGGAAATGTGATACGCAGCCTCTCCAACAATTTCAAGGTTTCTCATCACTGCATCTTTCATCATCTCATGATTGCAGAATTTCTCATAATCAATATCTTCTGTATAATTCAGTATTTTATCAATTGCTTGAATGATGTGCAACATCCTTTCGTGTTCTTGCGGTTTGTCCTTCATAAATCAATATTTTATCTCGGTGAATATATTCTTTTACATGACTTCGTTCATACCCCTCTTCTACCAAATCTACCTGCCTTCCCACTTTTTCCTCCAATGTTTGCTGAATTTTAATTATGTCTAATAGACTTACTTTACCAGTCTTGGAATAACGAACCAACAAGTCCAAATCACTATCATAGCTTTCTTCTTTGCGTGCAAAAGAACCAAACAACCAAGCTTTTTCTACGGGGCACTTTGCAAAAAACTGTTGGACAAAATGGATGATGTCTTCTCTTTTTTGAAGGACAGTCGTTCCTTCTCTTTCTCTTTCCAATCGTCTTCTGACCACTTCAATGGCTTCTTGTGCATAATCCACTGTTTTGCAACTGTAATAAATCTTTTCACTAAGGTATTTAATCATCAAGTCTTTGTAGGGAACTTGAAGTGCTTTTGCCAAAGGAGAAATAATTTTTTCAGGAGCAGATTGGAGGTTGCGTTCTATCTTGCTCAGAGCTTTGGCATTGAAGTCAATCGCCGCTGCCAATTTTTTTTGACTCAGTTTTTGCTTTTTTCTAAGCCGTCTTATTCTTTCGCCAAAAGTTTCGGAGTTCATATCGAGGATTTTTAAATTTAGGTAGTCCAAAATAAGCAATTTCACTGAAAGTACAAAGAGGTTTGTTTTGAATTGGAATCTGGATGAAACTGCTAATTTAGTAATGTTCAAAAAGAACTGTTTTCGATTTTGTTTTTCGGATTCGTTGATAATCAAATGCTTTTTCTCTATTGGGATGTGTTTTGGCTTTCATTTGTTGATTATTCTCAAAACCACCCAAATATCAAGAAAAATGAGAGGCAACTTTATTATTTTTGATGGGTAAATTCAAATCTAAATTTCTTTCTCCAAAATGAAACACAACAATATTACCAACACCATTCTGATGATTCGTCCAGTAGCCTTTGATTCAAATAAAGAAACAATGGAATCTAATGCTTTTCAAGCAGAAAGAACGGAAGATTCTGCAAAAATGGTGCAAATGAAAGCTGTGGAAGAGTTTGATGCTTTTGCCAAAAAACTTCGCAAGTATGGTGTTAATGTCGTAGTTTTT
>JBMYXW010000589.1:0-2995 GCA_049608825.1 Chitinophagales bacterium | reverse complement strand
ATAATATTAAAAATGCTCACCCTTAGCGACTTATGAAAAACATGCAATAAATCATAATTCAATGACATTAATTACACATTTCATTTAAAAATCTTTATGTCAAAGAGCTATTCAAACTTTGCTGCTTTCAATTTACGAATATAGGCATTAAAACAGTTTATTCAAAGGCTTATCCAAACTTTTTTTCACTCCTTTATTCTCGCCCACCCAGTGTAGGTTTTTCATGTATTTTTTTTCCACCGCCAAGCACATCACGCTATCCGTTTTGTCGGCGTTGTCTTTCATCAGTTTTTGTAGCGCCTCTTTGAGGCGTTCTATCTCTTTAGGAACAAAGTCAGGTGCGAAAAAGACCGAATATTGCACTCTTTCGCACCCAAATCGCTCCAAAGTTTTGCTCACTTTGAGGCGTAGTTTGTCCTTACTGATATCGTAGCTGATAAAATAGTTCATATCACAATAGGATTAAAAAGGAAATCTTCCCCCTTGAACGATTTTTTGGATGGTGAATACCGTCATCACACAAACCACAAAGATGGTCATCAGTTGGTAGAAGGTATTGAGTTGCAGCACACCATTATTGTTCTTCAGGTTCTCCTTTCTTTCCTCATTCACCGCAGCCAGGTAGCTCATTTCCTCATCATCCAAGGATTCAGGATGATCCAGGTGCCTCTGTGTTGCTATTCGTTCTATCGTCCCATCCTCTTTTTCGTACAGCCAAAAACGCACCCCGCCATGACCACTACAAGCCCCACGACCGCCTTCTTCCTGCATCGAATCGTCCATGCACATCGCACCGACTCTACGCCCCACTCCTTTGAATCTATGGTTTTTGCGTTTGTATTGCGTACTTTTTTCCTTTGCCGCATCCGAAGTACGGCGCACATCATCCCAGCCACTGCCATCCATATCCTCTTCCTCCCCCGTAGTTTTGTTCTCTTTTTTTAGCCCATCGTCCAATAGGTCAAAATCATCAAAGCCATGTATTTCATCAGGGGCTTCAATAACAGTCGGAAGTTTACTATCCTCTTCATTTTGACCCATTGCAGCAAAAACAATAAGGAACAATAAAGAAAAGAGAGAAAATTGAAGTTGTTGTAATGAAGGTTTCATAAGTTATTCATGTTTAATTAATTATGTAGAAGAAAAATCTTTTAGTAGTCGGGCAAAACGCAGTGCATCCAAATCAATATGTGTAATCCTCTTGCGTACCTGTTTCTTATAACCTATTTTTTGCTGCATAAAGTTCAAAAAAGTTGGAATAACTACTGCTTTTCCAGCACTTTCCAACCAAACACCCTTATCCTCAGACTCCGCAAAAGCATCTTTTGGCAATTTATTCTTCCTACACAAATCTATCGCTACCTGTTCAGCCCAATGCCGATATATCTCAATCATGTCAAAAACCATCGTTGTTTTTTGATGTTCGTCTGCGTGCAAAATACCCATATAAGGATCAATACCAGCCTTCATTAGAGCCAATTCAACCATAGAATACAACATCCCGTACAAATAGTTGATTAAGCTATTGAAGGCATCAAAAGCAGGGCGGCGACTGCGCTTTTGAAATTGGTATTTAGTAGGAAGCGCATGAGCCAAACACTGAAAATAATGCCTCGAAGCAATTCCCTCCCAACCCCGAAAAGTAGCTGCAATTTTGTCCACATCACCATCGTGCTGCAAAGGAGTCCACACCTCCAAGCTATTCTGAACCTTATTGAATACATTGTTAGCCGTATAATACGCCTTTTGAAACTCCAGAGAGTGATTGAATTCAAGAGCTAATTGCTCCAAAAAAAGTTGTTGCTGATACAGCTTTTGTAAGATATGCTGTTGAATCCATTTCCAACCTTCAATATGAGTACTAAATAAAGCCTGTTGTTTGCGAATCGTAGCAATAGAGCCAAACTGCCCACCCCAAACCTGCCCCACCGAGCGCCCAATCCGGTCAAGTAATATCATCGGTATTTGATTTTCAATAGCCAACATCATGGCTCCAGTACTCACACTGACTCCTTTGGTCAAAAAAACAGCATGAACATCCCGAACAGCAATTAATTCCGCATCGTGATGTTTGAGATTCAACCAAAACATCTTGTTTTTTACACCCAAATAAGCACCAAAAGAATCAAGGTAGAGCTGCATAAATTGAAGATATTATGTTGAGGAATAGAACACTGATACAGAGTACCTAACAAAATAAAAATCCAAAAAATTCACAAAGCCCCTTTTTTTCAGCAAATTTGCGCCATTATCCATCACCTTATGCTCTAAAAAAATGACCAAACTCCGATATTTCCATATAACCTTCAATACCCAAATCCAACCGTGGGAAATACCCCTATTTCGAGGAGCCATCATCCAAAAAGTAGGCTTAGAACACGAATGGTACCACAACCACAACAACAGCACGTCCAACAAACCTGCCTTTCATTACCGCTACCCACTCATACAGTACAAAACCAATCACCGAAAACAGCCCATGATAGTCTGCCTACACAAAAGCATCGAAGAAATCCAACTTTTTTTCCAACAAGAAGATTGGAACATACACTTAAAAGGGAAAGAAAAAGCAATGAAAGTTCATGAGTTATTGGCTGAACAATACGACCTGCAAATCCACCCCCAATCCACCTCCTACCAAATCCGAAACTGGATAGCACTCAATCAAGAAAATTTTCGAACCTACAAATCCATACAGTCGCTCACCAAAAAAATAACCTTTCTCGAATCCAAACTCATTGGACATATTCTCGCCTTTGCTACAGGCGTAGATTGGCAAATACAAGAAAAATTGAAGGTCGAAATCACCGAACTAACCGCCATCAAAACCGCCACCTACAAGGGGCAACACATGGAAACCTTTTCGCTCAGTTTCCTCTGCAATGCCTTTTTACCCAACCATATCGGACTCGGCAAAGGCAGCAGTATGGGTTTTGGAATCATCAAACGACACCCGTAGGGGCAATCCCTTGTGGTTGCCCAAACCCCCCAATCC
>JBMYXW010000588.1:0-2996 GCA_049608825.1 Chitinophagales bacterium | reverse complement strand
AGGAAACATGGGAAATGCCCTGAATTATAGAGGAATGAGTTATCATGCTTTGGGGGATTACAATGCAGCTATTGCTGATTACGACAGTACTATTGTTTTGGACGAAAAGAGTTATATTGCTTTTCACAATCGAGGGATTGCCAAGCAAAATTCAAAATTTTACAACGAAGCCTTGATAGACTTCAATAAAACGATTCGACTCAATCCGACTTATTCTAGAGCTTATGAAAGTAGGGCTGTGTTGTACTACAAAATGAGAGAATTAGAAAAAGCCTTGGATGATTGTGAAAAAATATTGGAGTTGGATGAAAACAACAAGAATGCACTCCAATTGAAGGAAAAGCTCGAAGCCGAAAATGAATAAATTAAATTATTAAATTGCCATGAAAAACTTACTTGCTACGATTATCCTCTTTCCCTTATTATCGCTGACCCTATCAGTGGATGCTCAAGTTTTTTATACACAAGGTGTAAAAGCTTACAACAATGAGGACTATAAAGATGCCATTGAGTTGTTTACCAAATCTATTAATTCTGATAAAGAAAAGGGATTCATAGGATTGTCCTACAATTATCGAGGAAAATCTTATCAAATACTGAAGAAAAACAATAAAGCAATTGATGATTACCACAAAGCCATTGAACTAAATCCCAACAATGCAACAGCTTATTTTAACCGAGGACAATTGCGTGATTCCTATGTGAACGACAAAAAAGGAGCTTTGGTAGATTATACTATAGCCATAAAACTGGATGCGAAATACGAAGAAGCCTATTTTTCACGAGCTTCATTGAAGTCTGAAATGGGTGATTTCAAAGGTGCTTTGGCAGACTACAACACCATATTGAAGTACTTCAATCCCAATGACAAAATCGTAAAGGGACATGTAAAAAGACTTGAAGGAAAAGGAAGAATATTTGCTTCAAATCAAAACAAACCTTCCAGTTCATCTTTCCAGAATAAAGGAAAAACCAATACAAACAGTGCACCTTTGGTAAACTATGACAATATCAAAACGGGCATAGCCAATACTGAGACAAACACTTCAAGACCTCAAAATACTTCAACTCAAACGACAACTACAAGGAATCCTTCTACAGCCAATACTGCAAAATCACAAATAAAAGAAGATGCGAAACTGAACATTTTTTGGTTGAGCCCCAATGTAGATGAAATACCCGAAAAAGGATTGTATGCAGAGGATGAAATGATGAATATTAAAATCAAAACTTTTTCTTCACATCCACTTGCAGGCAAACATTTCACGATATTCATCAATGGCAAACCTGCAAAATCTTACAAATTTGATGAGATGCAATTGACAGGTGGACCACACTACTTTACCTATACCAATACGGTCAAATTAGAGCCAGAACTCAATCGGATTGAAGTGAAGGTATCGAATGATGCAGGAACACAAGTATCAAGAGAATTGAAGGTGATGTACAATCCTCGAAAACCCGACTTGCACGTTCTGTCGATTGGTCCCAAAGCAACGAACCTAAAATATACCCAAAAAGATGCGGAGAATTTTGCGGATATGTTCATTGGACAAGCAGGTCCAGAGGAAAACAAGGTGTTTGCCAATGTCTATGTTAAGAAATTAACAGGAGAAGCAGCAACAACAAATGAAATCAGAGGAATGTTGGAAGAGTATTTGTATCATCAAGATGTACAGCCCAAAGATATGATGCTTTTGTTTATCGCTTCACATGGTTTTATTGACGCAGGGGATTTCAGAATACAAGGCAGCGACTACAATCCGATTCGCCGTCGTTCTACTTCTTTGTCCTTCAAAGACGATGTGTCGGCACACTTGAATAAAATCAACTGCAAAAAATTGGTCTTCATTGATGCTTGTCACAGTGGAGGGGCAAGAAGCGATGTAATGAATATCAATGATGCCATCAAACAACTCAGCCAAAAACAAAATATATGTTTGACCTTTACTTCCAGCAGTCAAAATCAACTTTCGTATGAAGACGACCGATGGAACAA
The DNA here is from genome assembly GCA_049608825.1 of Chitinophagales bacterium. Classification (GTDB taxonomy): domain Bacteria; phylum Bacteroidota; class Bacteroidia; order Chitinophagales; family UBA2359; genus JAUHXA01. The sequence continues at coordinate 997 of JBMYXW010000588.1, read as the reverse complement.
TGGCGCATTTACCAAAGCTCTAATAGATGGTATGCAAAGAGGCAAAGCAGATGTAAACGGCGATAAAGTGGTAACAATCAAAGAGCTTTCGGATTATGTGGGGGTAAGTGTTAGAGATATGGTACATTCTCTCAAAAACGAATTACAAGAGCCTTCGTTTATTAATGATGAACACAAGGGAGTAGGTGATAATTTGCCTATTTACATAATTGAAAACTTTACGAAAGTCAAAGGAAATCAAGCTGCTACGATAGAAAATATAGAAATAAAACCTGAAGTCATTAAGAAACACTAAGGCAAAAATTTTGAATGAACGAATGCTGAATTTTGAATCAGTTTAAGTTAGATTCAATCATTCAAAATTCACCATTCAAAATTTCTTTGGTAAGACACTAAACCACCTCAACGATAAACTCAATAGGTCATGAAAAATTGTATTACAGCACTAGTCGTGTTATTAATAAGCTTATCCACCAATGCCCAAGATATTTTTGAAAAAGGCATGGAAGCATACGAAAGTAAAAATTATCACTTGGCGATTGGTTTGTTTACACAAGTGATTGATGCAGAAGGAGAATCTGAACCTATTTCTACTGCCTACAATTTTCGAGGCGAAGCCTACCACAATCTACAAGATTACACCAAAGCCTATGAAGATTACACCAAAGCCATCGAAATTAATTCTGAATATGCTTTGGCTTATCAAAACAGAGCTACTTTGCATGAACATTGGTTTGACTATCCCAAAGCAATGCCCGATTATGACAAATCAATAGAACTGAATCCTCAATTTGAATTGGCTTACTTCAATCGAGCTTCTTTGAAGTGGAGGATGAAAGACCTTGAAGGAGCTTTGGCTGACTACAATAAGATGTTGACTGACTTCAATGCGAATGATACCGAAGTAATTGGATATGTAGAGCGTATTAAAGCTGAAATGGGAGTGGTAGATAATTCCATCTCAAAAAGCCCAATTGAAGAAGATCCAGTGGTAGAT
>JBMYXW010000587.1:0-3001 GCA_049608825.1 Chitinophagales bacterium | reverse complement strand
TTATCAGATACTCAATATACCCATCAAATACGGTACTCCTCAAGAAGATGTGAATTATAACCCTGTAAGTGAACAAGAAACGAGCAGTGCATTGTGGTTTGTAGCTTCGGATAGAGACAATAATACAACTTACCAACAACCCAATGGAACAGAAAGAATGCAAGTCATTCATTTTTTGGATAAATTTTATGTAGTTGGAGAGAGTGGCGAATATCTAAGGTTGGTCAAACCTGTGGAAGACGACAACGATGCTTTGGTAGATATTAAAGGAGAACTGTACGTACATGGAGAAGATTTTGGATGGATTCACAAAAAATATCTTCTATTATGGAGACATTGTATTATCAGTCCTAAACGTATGGATACCAAAGCCATGCTTTTAAATACAGTAGAAACCATTTCAAAAGACAATATCACTGTAAAAGACTTACAAAAAGCCACTTTTTACAAAGAACCCAACCTATCTGCTGAGTCGGGAAATACAGCTCGTTTGTTCAATTTTTTCTTTGTTTACAAACGAGAAGGAGATGCTATTTTATTGGGAAAAGATAATTTTATACGAGATTACTATACCGATTATGAAAATATTGTGATGGGTTGGGTGCCTGCTAATAAAGTGATTCAGTGGGATCACCGAGTTGTAACAGAGCCTAATTGGGAATCTCCTGCGGTCAAAGAAAGAATTAACAACAATACAAAAGCAGCAGTTTTTTATGGTGAATTTGATGCCAAAGCCTATCAAGGTAATCATCAAGTGAACAGAAATCGGATTCTTTGGGCAGAAAAAACCATCAGCAAGGAACGAGAGTTAGGGCAGAGGATTCGTTTTCCCATCATTATGGACGACAAGGAGCACCTGAAAGTTGGAGCAATGGGGCAGATTTACAATTATGATGGAGAAGTGGACAGAGAGAGCTATGAAGATCTTCGGTCGAAAGTGACCAAGTTGAAGTCCTTAAAAAGGAACGTGAATATTGTCTTTGTAGTCGATGGAACTCAAGGTATGGCTTCTTACTGCAAAGCTATTGGAGATGTGATATTGGAGAGTAATAGCACTTTCCGAAACAGCTTGAATACGGTTAGATTTGGAGCGGTAGTTTATAGAGATATTGATGCAGGTCAAGTCACTCAACGAAAACTATTAAATTCTGACAGAATGGGCGTGGCTTCCTTTTTTCATCAAGAAATCAACACGAGTTTTGACGACAATGATTTGGGAGATGCAGTCAACAATGGCATTTATACAGCCATTAAAAGTTTGAGTTTGAGCAAAAAAGAAACCAATTTCATTGTTTTGGTGGGAGGAAGTCCTAATCACCAAAGAAACGATGATTCACAAGTATCCTCTCAAGAATTGGTTAGTTTGATGGACAAATACAATTGTCATTTGTTCTCTTTTTTGGTAGATAACCAAGAAGATTCAAAATACGGAAAAAGAGAGAGTCAACAAAAAGAGGATTTGATTTATCAAGTGAAAGACCTCCTCTTGGAAGTCGCAAATAAAAAATACAAAACCTTAGCAGCAAATCAACGAGTAGCAGAAGTCATCAAAAAAACACCTGACTACCTCCAAAAACCAAGACTAAAACCCTACCCCCGAAAGCAAAACCTGTATCAATTGGAAAAAACGGCTGTTATGGGCAGCAGTTATCATGCTGAATTTGGTACTAAAATGGACATTGCAGACTTCAAGGAAGAACTACTCCGAATTTTGGTCGACTCAGAAGAAAAAACCAACGCCCTATTGGACAGAATAGAATACAAAGTATGGGGTTTTGGAAATGAAAAACCGCAATCGGGAGAAGCCAGTACTTTTGGAGCAAGCATTGAGGGTTTCCTTCAATCCATTCTGACCGAAGATCAAATACGAACGATTAGAGACGACAACATTCAATTGTACCAACCTGGCTATGCCCCCAAACTAATCGAAGGACAAAAATTCCCTCTCTTTAAATATTCCTTGTTCCTCACACGTTTGGAGCTTTTGGAACTCTACAACCAAATGAAAAAATTTAGCAAGGCAACGACTTCGGTGAATAATGCAAGAAGAGAAATGCAAGAAGTCTATTTGGATATTTTAAGCACTTATTTGGGAAATGAAGATGACAGCTTCTTGCAAATGGACTTACAAGAAATCAACCAATACATTTTTGGATTACCTGGTACCAGCGATTTTTTGAAAGACATTACAGTTAGTGATATTACGAGAACGGATAGATTCACCAATGCTGACTTCAATCGTTTTGTTGCACGTTTGGAAAATAAACTTCAAACTTTGGGTGATATCGTCAATAGTGCCGATTATTCTTATTCCTTCAAGAGCAATGATATTAGTTATTATTGGTTAAGTGAGGATTTTATTCCTTGACCCATTAATTATCAACGTAATATTATGAATTTTTTTTTATTTAGATGGATATGGCTATTTTTTATTTTTTGGCTACATACTTATTTCTCTAATGCACAACCATACAAAGTGCTAAATATGCCTATCAAGTATGGAACGCCTCAAGAAAATGTTGACTATAGTCCAGTAAACGAAGCCGAAACAAGTAGTGCTTTGTGGTTTGTGTGTTCAGATAGAAACAATAATACTACTTATCGGCAACCTAATGGAAATGAACGATTTAAAACAATTCAATTTTTGGACAAGTTTTATGTGATTGGAGAAGAAGGAGAATATATTCGTTTGGCGAAAGGTAATTCAGAGGATTTAGAAGATACTGAGGATAAAATATCTCTTAATGGAGAAGATTATGGATGGATTCATAAAAAAAATGTATTGCTTCGGAAAACACCCTTAGCTTGCAACCATATACCAGAAAAAGTCGTTTTTTTTAACACAGTAAAAAAAGGAACTTCCTCAATAGATATAGAATCAAATAAATACACTCACACCAATCCAAATCTGGATAATAAATATAAAATACTTCCTATTTCCCTTAATGATTTATTTGTTTACAAAGAAGAAAGAAACTCTCTATTATTAATCAGAGATAAA
>JBMYXW010000586.1:0-3003 GCA_049608825.1 Chitinophagales bacterium | reverse complement strand
AACAAAGGCTTTGCATCATTTCCTTCCAAAGATTGCAGGTATTGAAGGTCACTTTCTTCAAAGCGAAACTCCTCAATGTAGGCTATTGCGGTTTCCAAACCACAACAAACTGCATAATTCCCATTGAAAGGCAATTTTCTGAAAAACAGATGAAAAACGGCTTCTTGTTCCGCCATTCCGTTTTTCCAATAGCCATACGCCATTGTCAGTTGATACAAGTCGGTGAGGAGGCTCAAAGAGGTGTTGTAAATATTGGATAATTTCATTGTGTTATTTTTACACTAAGTTAATTTTGGAGTATAACGTAGTGTGAGTGGGTTTTGTTCCTTTTGGAGAAAATATTTTTGCCATTCATCCATCAATAGCTATGGGTTTAAAACCCATAGCCGTCAAGCTAAGGAAGGATATTGTTTATTAACCCTGAAAGGGTTCTATCAATAGCACGGGGCAACGCCCTGTGTATCAAGCATATTATGACATTAGCCCTGAAGGGGCGAAAGCATTTAGCATTTAGCTATCCTCTTTGCTTTCACCCTTTCAGGGCTAATTATTGCTTCAATTTCACTCACAGGGCGTTGCCCTGTGCTATTGCTGATGCCCTTTCAGGGCAACTCCTATTAGCTTGACGGCTATGGGTTTCAAACCCCTGATTAGACCTCCAATCTCACCAGCTCCATTTCAATTTGCTCCAACTGTTTCTGCATTTTCTCCAATTCCGTTGCATTGACCTTTCGTTCTTGATACAATCGCTCACACTCTTTTTTGTACCGTTCTTTGATAGCGCCTTCCACATTCCAATTTTTCCCCAAATACATATTGACACCAACTTGTCCAATAATAAACAGAATGGCAGCCAAAAAAGTAAATTGTTCCATGATGTCAAAGCCAAACTTGTAAATCAAACAAGACCAAAAAATAAAGACCAATATATTGATTCCCAACAATACACGATACCGTTTATTTCTAAATTCTTGTGCAGCTGTTTGTGCTTCTTGATTACAGGTTTCTTTGATAGCCATTTTTTCTACAATAGCAGATTGTAGTTCCGCTTGTTTTTGCTTCAAGCTAAAAGCTTTGTCTCTGAAAAAAGAACGAAGTACGTTTCCATCATCCCGATGATTTCGGCCTGGGTGTAAGTCTTTCCCATGCACTGCAAAAGGTCGCAACAACTCTCTCACATCCACCAAACTATCACTGTAATCGCATTGACTCACACCCGAACCTTGCCGCCTTCGCTGCAATATTTGGTAATTGTGGAAAAACGGGTCAGAACTGTTTTTGCAGTAGGCACAGCAACAAGGTATTTGTTCCTCCACCTTCAATTTGTGAAAATCCGCATGAATCGTATTCAAACTCTTGCGGATGATTTCGAGCAGTTTTTTTGGGTCATTGCCTACCACTTCAATGCGGATTTTGCCCTTCAAAAATTCTTCCTCGACCAATGCACGATTGCCCTCGTATTCGAGCAGAACACCGTGCCTCCAATAGGTTTGAGCCGAAATGAGCGTGTGTTCTTCTACGATGAATTGGGACAAGATGCCTTTGGGCATGAAGGGATAATGGAACTCAAACTGAAGGGGAATCGTTTGGGGATTCCACTCATAATCGGGGGCTTTTTTGGAAAGCAAATGGGGAGCAAGGTAGCCACCTTTGGGCAGTGGAAAACAAATCCGAAAGACCTTACTTTTCATCAATTGCAGCAGTTGGTCCCGTTTTTTGGCATAGTCGCCCTGCCAAATTTTTTCTATGTCTGAATCGTCAAACCGTCCGTGATTGTCAATGACCGCCTGTTCTTGCAGAATGCCATACACGCCTTGCACGACCCAATGATGGTTCAAAAAGACGGTTTCCTTCAATATGGCATCTTTGCGGAAATGCAGAACAACGCCCAATTGGTGAAAATAGCGCAAAATAAAGCTTGCATCTTCTTCGGAGAGTTCAAACTTCTCGGCACACAAATCCAAATAATCCCCCAAAGCCATATAGGGTTTTTTATCGGCTAATTTGCCCAATTCTCCCCGCACTTTTATCCAAGAGATGGGCAGAGGCGTGCCGACTTCGGGAAGTAGTTTTGAATTGGTCAGGGTCTGTCGAATCACTCGGTGCAAAGGCGCAAAAGTGGCAGCTCGTTTATCATCCGTACAAGAGACTTCCAGATTGGCTACGATATTCGGGAAGAGTTCTTTGTATTGTTCGATGGGCAGTGATTGATGGGGCAAATCGCATTTGTTGAGCAGCACAATAGTTGGGCTGTTGTCGCCGAGAATCTTGGTAAAGTGCAGCCAATAATAGAGGTCTTGGTAGCGCAGGTCGCCCTGTTGTTCGCTTTCTGTACGGGCATCGTTTACGATGACATAGAGCGAATGTCGGGTCAAAAAAAACTTGTGGGTCGTGTGGTAGAGGTCTTGTCCGCCAAAGTCCCAAATATTCAACCGAAAATGCTGCAGTTCGGGGTGTTCCTTCAAGTCGCAGTGAACGGCTTCAAAGTCCGCTCTCGGAATGTCCCAATGCAAAACCTGAAAAGCGTGGGTAGATTTTTTGTTGTGAAAGCTATAGTCGGGATTCATCAACGCATCGGCTATCGAAGATTTGCCCGCCTCCGCCTTGCCGAGCAAGAGCAGTTTCATCTCATACAAATAGTCAAAATCCTCCTTTTTCTTTCGCTCAAAATAGTTGCGAATCAATTTATTGCCGCCTTCTACGACTTCTATGGAAGGGTCTTTTAGAGGGTTTTCATACAAATTGATGTATTTCCCAGAGGGATATTCCTTCAAAACAATCGGCAGTTCCAAATGCAATAAATCTTCCGAAAACACTTCAATTTGATTCTTTTTCAAATCCAGCCGCTGCAATTGCTTCAATCCATACAAAGGGCTTATATCACTCAAAGAATTTGCGCTAAGGTCTAAAGTCGTCAGTTGGGACAGCGAGGACAATACGCTTATATCACTCAAAGAATTGTAGCGAAGGTCTAAAGTCGTCAGTTGGGACAGCGAGGACAAT
>JBMYXW010000585.1:0-3003 GCA_049608825.1 Chitinophagales bacterium | reverse complement strand
AAACATTGATAACCAAGCAATATAATAATTCAACAATAGAGCCATTCAGTACTAGGTTAGTGTGTCATTCTGCAAGAATTTTACTTCATTCCCACTTTTTCTCTACACTTCATTTCACCTTCAATCACCCCATTCTCAAAGTTCTTCAAGCCCGATTCCAAGAATGCTTGAAAATCTTCCTTTGAAGTAAACCCTCTACCGTCCGCCTTCAACAATTGCTCGTCCGCATCCATCAAAACATAATAAGGCTGCGTATTTTTATTGAAGCAACTTTCTTCAAAGTGTTGCCATTTCTGTCCAACCTCATCAACTTTTACTGTATTTCCCTTGCTATCCTCATATTCAAAATGGTCAGAATAAGGCAAGGGCAAGTTTTCGTCCACATAAAGCGAAGCAATCACATAATCATTTTGCAGTCTTTCAAGCACACCCGACTGATTCCAAACCGTTTCCTCCATTCTTCTACAATTGGCACATGCCCAACCCGTAAAATCCAACAACAAAGGTTTCTTTTCTCGTTTGGCAATCTCCAAAGCCTCTTCATAACTGTGTTCACACGCCAAACCATGTGGGCAGTGACTTCCTTGATTGCCACATTGGTAACTGTAAGTAATTGGAGGTGGAAATCCACTCACCAAATTCAAAGGCTGACAAAACATCCCTGGCACCAAATAAGCCGCAAATGCAAAACAAGCAACCGCAGTTCCGATTCTTGAATAAGACAATTTTTTGAGTGGGCTATCGTGTGGAAATTTGATTTTGCCGAGTAAGTAAATGCCCATCAAAACAGCGGTTATGAACCATATCGCCAAAAAAGTTTCTCGCTTTAAAAGACCCCATTGTTGGACTAAATCCGCATTCGACAAAAATTTGAACGCCAATCCAACTTCCAAAAATCCCAACAATACTTTCACCGTATTCAACCATCCGCCCGAACGAGGCAAAGAGTTGAGCCATCCTGGAAAAGCGGCAAATACGGCAAAAGGCAAAGCCAATGCCACCGCAAAGCCTCCCATACCCAATACTGGTCCAATGACACTTCCTCCAATCGCTGCTTCAACGAGTAAAGTTCCGATAATCGGTCCCGTACAAGAAAAAGATACCAAAGAAAGGGTAAATGCCATGAAAAAGATGCCCAACAAACCGCCTTTGTCGCTCGCTTGGTCGGATTGATTAATCAACCAGTTCGGCAAACGCAATTCGTAAAATCCAAAGAAGGAAAAGGCAAACAGGATGAATACGACAAAGAAACCCAGATTCACCCACGGATTAGTCGAAAGACTGTGCAGAATAGCAGGACCAAACAAAATCGTCACCAGAAAGCCCAGTCCAACATAAATCACAATGATAGACAAAGCATAAATCAACGCATTTGCAATTCCCTTTGCACGAGTCTTGCTTTGTTTGGTGAAAAAACTAACCGTCAATGGAATCATCGGAAACACACAAGGAGTCAACAATGCCAACAAGCCACCCAAAAAACCTGCAATGAAAATGCCCCAAGGAGTATTTCCACCCTTCGTTGTACCTATACCTGTACTGGGAGCAGCATTGAAGGCAAAATCTACATCTTTGGGAGGCAAACAAGATTCGTCATTGCAGGTCATAAACCGCAAATGACCAAGGATTGGTGTGGTTGCAGACTCCAATCGAATGTTTTGCTGAAATACGACCTCTTTGCCGTATTTCACCAAGTTCATTTCAAAAAACGGGTCGAAACCTTCTTTTTTGTAATCGCCAATTTCTCTGGGTTGTTGGTCTATGAGTTCGATTCCATCCATCGAATCGAAATTAAAAGAAGTCGCTACGGGCCCACCTTCTTCAATGAATTGCGAATAAATCACCCAGCCTTCTTCCATTTGGGCTTTGAAGTTCAATTGGTACTCACCATTGTCCAATTGTACTTTGTCGAATGACCACGATACGGGGTCTAAAATCTGAGCAGATAGACCATTGAGGGGCAACACTGCAAAAAGTAGTAAGAGCAGTTTTTTCATTTCTACGAAATTTTGTGGAGGATAAATTTTAAAATCTTAGAAAACCATTACAAATATAGGGCTTTTTTGGCTTGGGAGTTTTTCGGGGAAATGACAATTGGGGATATAAGTTTATCAACGAGATATTGGAAAGGAAATTTTAGTGCGTTCAACAATACTTTGGTTCAAAAATGTTATTTTTATTTTTTTCAAAAAAAATACTGCAATGGTAAAATACGAAATCCTCATTTATTGGAGTGAAGAAGATGAAGCCTATTTAGCAGAAGTACCTGACTTATCAGGCTGTATGGCAGATGGAGAAACTTACCAAGAAGCTTTGGCTAATGTAGAAGTTGTTATTGGAGAATGGGTTGAAGTGGCGAAAGAATTGGGACGAACTATTCCAAGTCCTATAGGTAAACTTAGGCTTGTTTAAATCTATGGATTTACTTCAATACCACCAACCTCTCAAACCCAACCTTCCCATTTCCTTCAATTCTCACCCAATAAATACCACTTTGCAGATTCTCTACTGCAATCCTCTCCCCTTTTACAAGCTCCTTTGCCAACACTTTTTGCCCTTTCAAATCAAATACTTCAACAGGAAAAGCTCTCATTTCCAAGCCCTCAATACTGAAAAAATCACTCGTTGGGTTTGGAAAAATATTGAAGGAAAGGGAAGACGGAGGAGCTTCAATACTTGTAAAATTAACATCCGTAATCAACAAAGTTTGATTGGTCACTTCTTGATTTTTGACCATTCCCCCTACAATAATGAATTGATTGGATGCAATTTGAGCGATGCCTCGCAAATCCATAATCGGTAAAATAGCATCTGCATTTTCGGACAATTCACCATCCGAAGGGTCATAAGTCACGATTCGACCAAGAGGTGGAACACCACCACTTCCATTGTAGGCGATACCATTGTAGTTGTAAGAAACGGCTGAGCCGCCTATCCACAAAGCTTTATGATTGTAGGTAACAGAAGCCATTCGATAACCTTTCGACAAATCTTGTGATTCAT
>JBMYXW010000584.1:0-3007 GCA_049608825.1 Chitinophagales bacterium | reverse complement strand
GCCTGGTATAAGCTTTATGTTTTTCTCTTTTTCTTTGTAAGTCAAACTTGTCAAAATCATTTCCTACCAAATCTAAATAATCGCTTATTTCTATTTGAGCATAAATAACATGGGTATTTGTCCGTAAATCTTTGGTTCTACCAATAACTTCTAAACTCATCTTGCACTGTTTTTAGCTAATGCAAGGTAAGAAAAATACAATGGATTGCAAAATGTTTCATTTCCTAAAAAACAATTACCTTAGCCAAAAGATTAGATACGACTATGGCTAGAAATGTAGATAAAGATGAAATTTACCTGGAAGGAATTAAACGGGGAAACCGAAAGGTGATTCATTTGGTTTACCAAAAATTCTACAAGGCAATTGCTCATTTAGTAGAAACGCATGGAGGAAGCGAGGAAGATGCCCGTGATGTATTCCAAGAGGGATTGATGGTCATGTATCAAAAATCTCAAAGTGTTGATTTTCAGCTAAAAAGTTCTTTTTTGACCTACTTTTATACAGTGTGCCGGAATATTTGGTCAAATAAATTAAGAAAAAAACCAAAAAAGCAGGTAACCTTTGATACTCAATTGTTATCAATAGAAGTAGAAGACCCCAATATCAATATTGAGAAGAATCAACAGTATTTTTTGTATCGGAAAAAATTCCTAGAATTGGGAAAGGACTGTCAAAAAATATTGGGGTTGTTCTTGAAAAAAGTAAAGATGGAAGAAATTACCAAACAAATGGGGTACAGCAGCATTAACTATACGAAGAAGCGCAAGTTTTTGTGCAAAGAAAAATTGGTACAGTTGATACAAAAAGACCGTAGTTTTGAAGATTTAAAGAAATAAGAACCCATTTTACATTTATTTATCGTACACAAAAATGGAAAATCAACCCAAATACGAAAAGATTGAAGATTATCTGAACGGAAGACTTTCAGGCAGCGCATTAATAGATTTCGAGGAACAAATCAAATCCGACAAAGAATTGGCTGCTCAAGTATTGCTCTTTAAAGAAATGGACATGGCTCTAAGTGATGAGTCTGCCTTGGCTTTTCAGAAAATGGTGCAAGAGGAAGGAGAAGCATTTTTTGCAGAAAATGCTTTGGACAATACAAAAGAAAAGGCAGAGCGAGAGCCTATTATACGACAACTTTCACCGCCAAGAAGGCGGTGGATGATAGCGGCTTCTTTTTTGGTTTTTATATTGAGTACCTTACTTTTGTGGCAATACCAATCGAACAATCCTACTTCAAATGAAGACTTATTTGCTCAACATTATGAGATTTATAGTTTGAACGAAGACTTGAGGGGAAACGATTCAACTGCTACTCAATTTGAAACGGGAATCCAACAATACCAAGCAAAAGATTTTGATGTGACCGCTCAAATTTTTGAGGCTTTGGTGGCCGCAAATGAGCGAGATATGAACCTTATTTTTTGTTTGGCTCATGCCTATCTCAATCAAAATCCGCCTCAATTTGACCTTGCTCAACGACAATTTCAAAAAATCATAACAAATGATTCGAGTATATATACTCCCAAAGCGAAATGGTATGCGGCTCTTATTTTGATTCAAAAAGGAGAGGTGATTGAAGCCAAGAGTTTATTGAAGGATGTGACGGAATCGGGTGATAAGTTTGGGCAGAAGGCAAAGGATTTATTGAAGGAATTGAAGTAAGTAACGCTTAAAAAATAAGTTACACATTTGATATGAATTATATATGAAAATTGATTTACATCATCATCTTATAAAATATCTGTTCTTACTTATCCAACCTCCAATCCCCATCAAAACCAAACCTCCAATCCCCCACCAAATCCAGCTTCCATGCCCTCTATGGATAGCCGTTCCGTCCCCCATCATCACAAAAGCCGACCAATAAAACGGATGTCGATATTCCAAATCAGATTCCTCCAAAAAACGCAGTTTCGCACTTTGCAAAGCCCTTTCTTTTGACTGCCCATCATACAGATTTTCATATAAATAAGGCATCAACTCACTCGTACTCGCATCGCTCACTTTCCACAAACTCATCACTACACTCGGCACGCCTGCATACATAAAGCTTCTTGTCAAGCTATAAACGCCTTCCCCTTTTTCGTACTTACCCACGCCTGTTTCGCAAGCACTCAAGACAACTAACTGAGCCTGCAAATCCATGTTGGCGATTTCGTAGTGATGCAGTAGATTGTCCTCCAAAGTGTCCGTTTCGAGGTTAGAGAATTGGAGGTGATTGAAGTTGGCATTGTCAAAATCAGGAATGCCGTGCATCGCTAAGTGCAACATGCCAAATTCAGGCGCAAACTTTTTGAACTGCCTTTCGGTAGCCGTTTCTCCAAAGTCAAATTGTCCATCAAAAAATTGAGCAATCGCTTCAATTTCCAAAGCCGTTCCCTTCAAATTACCTCCTGTATTTCGCAAATTTCCTCTTTCTGCAATTGTTCCCGTTTCTTGATAGGAGGGCGCAAAAGCCAAACATTCGGCATTGGTCGGTATCTGGCTTTGCCTTTCTTGGTTTTGCAAGAGCAAATCGGCAGAATAGGCGTATTGTATGGAGTAGTCATAGAGAATATAAGGCAATTTGGCAAAATCAAAACTTGGAGTTGTATCACTTGTTTTGGTCAATGCCTCCAATGGAATGGCATTCAAAAACCCATCTGGAACAATGATTAATTGCTGAATGTCAGTTGAAAGGCTCGAAAGAACGGGTTGCAAAACTGATTGATACAGAATACTGGCTTTGTTTTGATAATCTACAAAAGCAGTTTTGGCATCTTGCTGAAACGCTTTGGGATTCAATAGGACTTCAAAAAAATTAGCTGCCTCTTTTTGTAGTGTAGAAGGGTTTTTTAATTGAAGGAAATCGGTGGAGTTTTGGGTGATGACAAAGGCAAAAGTACTACTGTCCCCCACAAAATATTCCACAAAGGTACTTTGTTTGTTCAACAATTTGGATTGTAGGGCTGCAATAGAAGTTGTTTCGCCTCTATACTTCAAAGCGTGAAATTTTGGGAA
>JBMYXW010000583.1:221-3004 GCA_049608825.1 Chitinophagales bacterium | reverse complement strand
TTCAATGGTGTATAGCTCATTCTCAACACCCACACTATCCGCAACATAGTGCATCGCCGCACTGCCTTCCAAATAGCCAATTGGAACTCCAAAAATAGTCGCAAAGCCTTCGGCATAAGGCACTACACCATCCATGTCATCGTGGTAACTGATAAAAGGTGGGTCGTTGGCATCAATTAATTTGGCATCGTTTAGTGCGCCCGAAAGGTTGATACAGCCTTGAACAGCAGATGAATATTCGTAATTGTCACTTGAATTGCCCTCAAATCCACCATTTTCATCTACCAACTCTTGCAAGATAGGACTAATTTCATCGGTTTCGTCCATTGCTGCAACGTGTGAAGCTACAATTGCTCCAGCCGAAACACCTCCTGAAAAAATATAATTGGGGTCAATTTTGTATAGATTGGTCGTTGCAGCATCTTCTCTTAGATGTCGAATAGCAGCTTTCATATCTGAGATGGCTCGTATCACTACATTCTGCATGTCCTGTTCGTTTGGTAGCGGAAAAAGCGGGCCATCATAGAGTCGGTAATCTATCGTAGCAGCTACATAACCTCTTCTTGCATAAGCCTCGCAGAGTCCTTGAAGGTCGGCTCGTTCTCCAAAAATAAAACTTCCTCCAAAAGCCAATACAATGGTAGGTCGAGCCTCCACTAGGTCTCCTGTTGGAAAATAAACATCCATAAAGAGTTCTTGAAATTCACCTCCAAAAGTAGTGCCTTCACCGAATTTAATGCCCGAAATAGCACTTACATCCGTAAAAATTTCGGTTAGGTAACGTTCACCATCACAGCTGTCTGGATTTTGTGCAATTAGCTGAAAAGTACAAAGAAATAAAAGAAGAAAGTAAAATGATTTCATTGGTTCTGTTTGTAGTTATTGCAAAATTTGTTAGAGAACCAAATATAGAAAAAATAAATAAGTAACGAATTAAAATGAAAAAACTAATTCAGCAACAACTCTCATACATCGCTTCAATAATTTCGACCACTTTCATTCCATTCGCTCCATTGGTAGCAATTTCTGCTCGACCTTGCAGCGTATCGACCACATTTTCAATCACCTTGTCGTGGTTGGACATCGAACCTTTGTAGCCCCCTACATAACTATTTGCTCCCTTTCCTTGCGGCAAAAGTGGAATTTTGAAGTCTGCAATGTTTTGATAGTCAATCGTATTCAAATATTGACCACCGATTTTGACTGTTCCTTTTTCGGCTAAAATGGTAATCGAACCTTCCATGTTCTGCTCATGGCTGCAATTGCTAAAATTGAAGTTAATCAAAGCACCATTTTTCCCCTTCAATAAAAATGTTCCTGCATCTTCAAATTCGGCTAAACTTTGGTGATTGAAGTTGTGAATCATGCCACTGACTGCTTCCACATTGCCCACCAAATAGTACAGAATGTCTACAAAATGACTGCATTGGGTAAACAAACATCCGCCATCCAAGTCCTTTTTTCCTCGCCAAGTAGAATTTAAATAATAATTTGCATTTCGATTCCAAAAACAATTGATAGATACTTGAAAAACTCGCCCCAATCGCCCTTCTTCAATCAATTCTTTGACCACTTTTACTGGAGGATTGTAGCGATTTTGTTTGACGACAAACAATTGATGGTCATTTTGTTCAGCAGCTTCAATCATTTCTCGACATTGAAGAGAGGACATCGCCATAGGTTTTTCACAAACCACATTTTTACCCGCTTTCAATGCGTCAATTGTCATGGGATGATGTAGGTAATTGGGAGTGCAGACATTTACCACGTCAATGTTGGATTGTTGTAATAAATGATGGTAATCGTTGGAAAGAAGTATGTTCTCTTTTCCTTCAATGAGTTGGAGTTGGAGTTTGGATTTGTCTATGTCGCAAACGGCAGTTAATTCTGCATTTGGATGATTGAGAATGTGTTGGGCGTGTCGAGTACCAATGTTACCGAAACCGATGATGGCGAAGCGGATTTTGGTGGTTGGTGATTGGTGACTGGTTTGCGGAAGCATTTGAAGTTAGTTTATAGATTATCTGCTAATTCAGTTGATGAATTTTAATTAGTAGAAGGCAAAGAAATTGAGTAATGTATTTTACTGAATTCTTTGCCTTGAATAATTTCTTTAACATCCTCTCGAACAGCTATTAAATAATCCAATGCTGGAGGATTTAAGTTGGTTTTGAACGGAATAAATTCCATCCTACTTTTTAGCAAGTCACCAAAAAATAAGGATTCAACAAATTCTCACGATTATAACGCAGCGCATCACCTTCTGGTTGTCTTGTCACAGTAGCTCCTGCCTCTTCTGCAATGATGTGACCTGCTGCGGTGTCCCACTCCATAGTAGGCGCAAAACGAGGATAAACATGAGCTTTGCCTTCTGCAATAAGGGTGAATTTCAAGGAACTACCCGCCGAAACCAACTCTACTTCACCGTATTTTTCCTTCAATTGGTCGATATATTTTTGGGTATCTTCATTGAGGTGTGAACGGCTCACAAAAGCTTTGACAGCTTCGTTGGGGCGGATTTCAGTTGTATGAATTTGGGTAGTTTCTCCTTTTTCGATTTTGAAAGAACCGCTGCCTTTTTTTGCATAGTACATTTCCTTTGTGACAGGAATGTAAATCACCCCAAATACGCTTTGCCCATTGTGAACCAAGGCGATATTGACCGTAAATTCTCCGTTTCTTTTGATAAATTCTTTTGTTCCATCCAATGGATCGACTAACCAGTAGTAGTCATAATCTTTCCGTTTCTCGTAAGGAACGGCTTTATTTTCCTCAGAAATAAT
>JBMYXW010000583.1:0-211 GCA_049608825.1 Chitinophagales bacterium | reverse complement strand
AAGACGGGTTTCTTCCGAAATAATAGGGATTTCTGGATAGTGTTTTTGAAGTCCTTCCACAATCACTGCATTGGCGGCTTTGTCAGCAGAGGTAAGAGGCGATTTGTCCGCTTTCATTTCTACGCTAAAGTCTTGTGCATAAATTTTCATGATGGCATCACCAGCCTCTTTCGCAATTTTAGTGAGGATTTGAACGTCTATATTTTGGAGC
>JBMYXW010000582.1:0-3013 GCA_049608825.1 Chitinophagales bacterium | reverse complement strand
TAGAAACTCCATAAGTGGCTCTAAATACAGCCATTCCAAAAGGTGCAAAAAAGATTCCGCCACCATAGGCATGGTGCATGACATCAGAAGTGTCATTATCTACATAAACTCGCCCAAAATCGTTGAAGAGAATTACGCCAACGGTTGTGGGTAAGATGTAGTTTTTGATATCGAATAGCTTGATACGAAGGTCAGTATTTTGATAGAAATTGGTTTGACCTGCATAGCGAAATCTTCGTACACCTCTAAAATTTTGGACGTTGCCAATTGTATTTGCTTGGAAAAATTCAAAGTCACCAAAGTTGTGTGCACCTCCTACTCTAACTGCAAAAATGGCTTTTCGACTCAAGGGAATATAGCCATTGAGTTCTCCTCCCAATCGAATAAAATCTTTGTCTTGGTTTTTGTCGATTCGATTGTTCCAACTTGCGTCTAAATTGAAAACAACTCCTTGAAGTCTCATTTGGGGGTGATTGACCCTCGCATATTGATACTTCAATTTTGCACCTACATACTGACTTGCTGCAAAATCTTTGGCTGTCAATCCCGAACCTACCAAATCAACAAAACGCCCCTCAGTTCGTTCTACATCTGTCCATTGGTAGTGTGGTCCAAAGGAAATAGATTGGCGTTCGTCGTTCCATGTTTGGCGAATACTGGGGTGAAAATTGACTTGTTGAAGTCGAACTCTATTGAAGTCGTTGTCCCTTTCTACAAAGAGGCTATTGTCCAAGCCAAATTCAGGTGTTTCATTGCCCAAACCAAAGAAGTTGTAAGTTGCATTGGGGATTCTGGCATCCAAATCAAGGTTCAGATTCCATTTACCAACCGCATCAGTAAAGTCTCCATTGTATTTAAAATTGAAGGCTTCGGCTGCCAAAGAAGCGTTTCCTACAATGGTATGCTTCGCAGCATAAGGATATTTTCTAAAGCCATGTGTCACAATCGTTACGCCTCCACCCAATAGTAAACCATCATCGGGATTGAAGCCAAAAAATAAGGCTGGTGTCACAACATTGTTTTTGAACTCTTTTCGGTCGTAGTAGTTCGCCATCGTATCCTTTGAAGTTTTGTTCACTGCACCACTCACCAAGTCCAATTTATTGCCCTCTTTGGTATCATAAATTTTTACTTTTTTGCCGCTTCCTGTTGTTTCGTCTGTGAATACATCGTTTCCTTTGCCGCCAATTGCCCGTACCAAGATGTTTCTTTTGCCACTGCCTTTTATGGTAAATTGGTCATCTTTTCCCAAACCAAATAAGCGAATTTCTTGGGTTTCATTGGCATGAAATGTTCGTTGGTAAAAAATGCTTTGCCGATTTTCTTTCTTTTTGGATAGGCGATAAACTGTTACTTCTACATCCTTGTCGTTCACAAAATCAATTTGAAAATCTTCTTTGTCGTCCGAACCGACTACCGTTACGATTTTGGATAAATGGTCGTAGAGTCGTTCTGCGGTATTGACCAAAAGTTTTCGGCGGGATTGAAGTTTGGCGATGATGTCTTTTCCGTCAATGTCAAATAATTCTTCGGGCATGTCTCGAATTGCCGCTTCAATAATTTCGTCGGTCAGTTGTGTTTGCATTTCTTCGGCAATGTCCAACCAATCTTTTTTGTTGAGACGGGTTGTGAAATTTCGGTCAAAATAGCGTCCATTGAAGGCGATTCCTGCAATGTCTCTAACCTCATGGTCAAATTTCTGAAACTTACGCATTCCCCATTTTCGATTGGTCATTGAAGGTAAGACCCCATCAAATTTGTAAAAGGCTTGGTCTCTGTCTCTCGGAATGGGTTGGTAAACTTTTCCTTTTCCTGTATCTATTTGTGCCCATCTCCATTGGTCATCGTGTCTGTCCCAATCGTTGATAAAAGTATCAAATAAGCGACTGCGTGCCGTAAGGTGTTCATCTACAACATGGTCGTGGTCTTCTTGAATTTTTTCTATGACATCAGGTGTACCTTCAATGTCTTCGGCACTGCCAAAAAACGGTCGGTCGGTTTCGTCGTCATTTGGTCTTTCTTCAAATAGGTACAAACGGTTGGCGAAGGTCTTTTGAAACTCTTCCAAATTGGGGTCATCTCCTACAAAAACATATTTGGGATTGGTGTGGTAAACGCCTACGGCTTCTGCCATTCGTGGAATCGCAAATGCGCCAAAAGGATGCCCTGCCGAAATTTGGTCTTGAATCAAATCTACTGCAAAGGTTTCTTTGAATTCGTCGGGGACGACTGAAGAGGGGTCTTTGTCAATGGTTCGTAGGACAAATTGATTCCCCTCCTCATTCTCCAATCGCAACGAAAGCGTCTGCATTCCTCCACCTTTTTTGAGGGGTTTCAAACCACCTTCTACTTCTGATAGTTTGATGATGGGAACTTTGACAGGTGTTGTCCAAGCGTCTCGATAGTGTTCTCCAAAAAAGGTGCGCTTTCCTTTGCCTGCTTTGTAGTGTGCGCCTGCTGGCATTGTCACCGTTTCATCGTCGTTGTAGGTTGGTTCAACAATGATTCTTTTGGGTGGAGTACAACTTGAAACAATAAAAAGCGCAAGCATATATAGACCTGCAATTCGAGTAAGTTTGGACATGGTGTTTTGATGTGTTTGTGTGTTTAGGTTGGTAATCGTGTTTGGGTTGATAATTGTCTGCATGTAGAGACGTTTTACTAAAACGTCTGTACGTATTTATGTTGATAATTGTGTTTGGGTGTTTGTGAGACAGGTTGATTCAACAATATAACAATTCAGCCATTCTACAATTCCACCATCAAACCATATACTCCTCCTTCAATTTCTCTCCAAATTTCTTCTTCAACTTTTGCACTTTCGGGTTGATAACGTAGGCACAATATCCTTGACTGGAATGTTCGTTGAAGTAGTTTTGGTGGTAATCTTCGGCAGCAGAATAATTGTCGATAGCTGCAATTTCGGTGGTGATTTTGCCGTTCCAAATCGTTGGAGCAAGCTCTCGTTTTGACTTTTCTGCAATGACTTTTTGGGCATCATTGTGGTAGTAAA
>JBMYXW010000581.1:0-3014 GCA_049608825.1 Chitinophagales bacterium | reverse complement strand
CAACCAATCACCGCTTATAATACCGATGTTTTCGATTCATTTTTTGTACCGCTTTTTCAATTCCATCTGGGGTCAAAGGATACATTGGAATGATTTTCTTCAAATAATTAACCGTCATTGACATCGGCCAATAACGTTGTTGCATCGGGTTCATCCAAGCAATACGCTTGAAGTGTTCCTTCAAACTCGTCCAACCTTTTATGCTCAAATCGTCCAATTCATAAGGAGCCATATCCGCATCTCCAATCACAAAAACACTGTAATTTTTGTCCATCGCCGCAATACGCTCAATTGGTACAAACTCCGTTCGTCGAACATCTGAATAAATACCACCATAAATGGTATTGTGAAAGTAATAGACCTTCAAATCGTGGGCAAAACGGGTTTTCATTTTAGAAAACAATTTGGTCACTGCTTTGATATACGGATACATCGAAAAACCGCCATTGTCAATCAACAGCATCACCTGCAATTTTTGCGAAACCTTCTCTTTTTCGTAAGGCAAGAAAATACCCCCTTGCTTCAATCCCTCGGTAATCGTTTTTTCGATGTCCAGCAACATTTCTGCTTCCTCCTCTTCAATGCCCTTCAAGGAAGCCAAAGCCGCATCAATATTGTCGTCTTTTAAAATCGCTTTGGTATCAACAGGATAAAACTGCGGGTCGCCAATGACCGCACGAGCCATTTTGCCGCCTCCACCGCCACCTACTCGGATGCCGCCAACAGCACCGCCATTGTTGCCATAAGGTGAAATGCCTCCCGTTCCAATCCAATGACTCCCACCGTGATGTCGCCCCTTCTGACGTTTGGCTACTTCCTCCATTCTACGCTTCAATTCCTCCAAAGAAACTTTGCTGTAATCTGCTGCCTTGTCGACTTTTTGTGCACCCTCAGGAGCATCCTGTGCGCCATTGTCGGCACGAGTAGGGTCGTCTTTGTTGAGAATGTCTTCACCCGACAGCATTTTTTGAATGTCAAAAGTCGTCACATGCACATCGTCCAAAAATCGGTCAATCAATTCTCGAATACTCGGTGTTTCGCCCACATCCTCTCGCTTCAAATGCTCCTCTTTCCATTCCGCAAAAGCTTTGGAACGTGCAATCGCATTCTCCAATTTTTCACCTTTTTTGATGTCGATGTCCAGAAAATATTCGTAAAATGCCGTTGCATAAGGACCAAAATCGGTTGGGTCTTTCGCTACCAAACTCTTCAATAAAACATACACATCCCCCAACGTATTCACCAATCCTTTCTCAAAGGAACGGCGAAGCAATAAGAGGGTTCTGACATCTGCAGATAGGTTGTGCTTGCGGAAATAATGGGGGAGACTGTTGAACATTTGGTTGTTGTTTTTTGCAAATATAGTCCTCATTTAGCGGACTATCGAAAGTTATTCGGTTTTTCCAATGGAATTGTAGTAAGTGTGGTATAGTGTGCATAAGTAAAAGTCCTCTCCTTCAATCTGTTCGGCAATACAAAGATAAGCCTCGTGGTTAGAATCATACCAAGTCGTATCTTGTAAGTGAACAATCAGGCGTGTTCTATTTTCACTATAGTAG
Organism: Chitinophagales bacterium; assembly: GCA_049608825.1. Taxonomy (GTDB): domain Bacteria; phylum Bacteroidota; class Bacteroidia; order Chitinophagales; family UBA2359; genus JAUHXA01. Next base: position 1,455 of record JBMYXW010000581.1, on the reverse strand, counting down.
TGTTGTAAAATAGTGATATTAGAAGCATTTTCGGATGGTAGAGGCAACAAAACAAATTGGTTATCCACCAAAATAAAACACAATCGCTCATACTCCAAAGCATCTGCCCAAGACCACGGACCTTCATGTTTTTCCACAAAATAGTCATAACGGTATTGTGAAATTTTTTCTTTTGTTTCTTCCGATAATTGTTTTAATAGCTCATTTTTAATCTGTTTTACAGCTACAAAATGAATGTCTTTCTTGTTTTCAAACTTCAAATCTCCTACCAAATCTCCTGCTTTGTAATTTTGAAAATAACATTCAAAACTTGCTTCAACTGCCTCTCCATCTTTGTAGCCCAAAGCTTCAAAGATTAGCTTATCATTGGGTTCAGTTACCAAATACTTCAATTGAAGCGAAAAACGATTTTCCCCTAATTTCAATTCTCCATTACTGAAATTGACGTTTAGGTAATCTGTGCTGGGTTGTGTGTTAATGTTTTCGCTATTGAAAACGAAGTGATAGATTCCGTTGAAATTAAGCATGATTTTTTTACTATTAAATCTATGGAGTAGGAGGTTTTGGTAAAAATGTCACTTCAAGATTGTCCTTCAATAAATTGTGGTCACAACTCAAAACCAAGACTTCATCTGCCAACCAAAGCAAGGATTCCTTCAGTTTTCCTTTGATGCTTGTTTTCCGCCCTTTTTTTCTTTTGCGTTTGTATTCAGGTTGGTCATTGTCACCATCTTGTTCCAACCAAAGCACTACAATGACTCTTTTATTGGCATTAATCAAATATTCTGCAATTTCTTGCCATTGAAGTCTCTCTTCTTTATCCAATGATTTCCTACTTGCTCCAATAATTCCTGCAACTGTATCTCTCACCTTTTGAGCAACTTCCAACCAAATCGGGTTATCTTCTTCATCGAACCTTCCTTTTGAAGTGATTCTATGACCTTTGAAGTTTTTGACTTCAAAAAAATAGAGTGCTTTGTCTTTTAGTATTCCCAAAAAATCAACACCTTTTGTCCCTTCAATGCTGTTTTTGATTCTGTCAAAATCAGCCAAAATATCGTACTGTTCAATAAAAGTCCAATCGTCACTAAATTCAAAACGCAAATTACTTTCTTCAAATACATTCATAGTTCAATGTATTTAGCCTCCAACTTTTCTTCCAAATCGTAATGACGAGCAAATTCATCCAAAATCGGATTGTTGGGAATTTCACCCAAATGTTTTCCTTCAAAGATTTCCGTTCCCGATTTCCCTTTTGCCAAACAGAAAAACTTCATATCAGGTACTTGCTTTTCTTCTATTTCCCCGTTGATGCCTTCTTTGTATTCCGCAAAAAGAGATAGGTGATGACTCAATAAATAATCGTGTGTTGCCACAAAGATTTGCACACCCTCCAATGCCAATACCTTCAAGAAATCCGCCAACAACTTTACCCATCTTGGATTGAGGCTGTTT
>JBMYXW010000580.1:0-3017 GCA_049608825.1 Chitinophagales bacterium | reverse complement strand
GTTTTTATATTTTTAGCTTTTAATTTGAATTCCCCTTACTGCTTCACTATCTGTTCACTCCAAACCCCATTCTCGCCTGTCAATCGCACCCAATAAATACCATTAGGAAGGTTGGACATATTCAAAGCCGTTTTGCCTAAATGCAAAAACTGTCTTTGAAGCATCTTGCCTTGAAGGTCGAATAATTGAAGCAAAACAGGCTCACTTTCTGAAGTAATAATTTGTAATTCATTGTTTACAGGATTTGGATACATTTTTATTGCAGCCCCTTCCCATACGTTTTTGATAGATGTACTTCCTTGAACAGCAGGAAGTGAAATGCTGTTGTTGTCATTGCAGTCTTCCTCCAATACACTGTTGATTCTCACCACCAAATCGTATTCCTCCAATGTATTCACTGCTTCAATAGGAATGGTCAAGTCATATACCATTTCATAAGCAGGAGAAGCCAGTGTTTGAGTGCTGAAAACAGTCTCTAAACCTTCGCTGTCTATTTTCACCACTTCAATCTCGAAGTCGTCATTCACCGCTTTGCCCAAGTTTGTAACACGTACTTTCAGTGCTACCTCCTCCATTGAAGTCAAATCGAATCTGCCGTTTACCAAAGGCAAAACTTCACCTGTTGCAGCATCCAAAAGAACGACATCATTTCGGGTTTCTGTTTTGATAGCATAAGCATTTTCCACATCAATGAAAGAATATTCATAGTTGTTTTCAATTACATATTCTGGACGTTCAAAACTGCCTCCAATCACCAACGCAGGGTCGCCTTCAAAAGTGTGTTGTTCAATCGCTCCCCTCATTTCATTGTAAAGTGGCGCATCCATATCAGAAAGGTAAAGGGCTTCAACGGTTTCCTTCAATGCTTTTCCAATAGGCTGATTGTAATTGATTTGACTGATTTGTTGGTAAAGTTCATTGTAAAAAATATCCTCCGCTTCTCTCAAATGAAAGCTCACATTACCTAAAAAACCAACTGCCCCTCTGTCTTTTGTCAATACCCAATCTTCTGACATTGAAGGACTACTATTGATGCTTTTGAAGTTGTTTCCAACAAAAGAAGAACTTGAAAAAATAACAGGAAAACGGTGAGAGTCTTGATTGTAAGCATTGAGGTTCTTTACAACATCTGTCTTCCAAATTTGACCAGTGCTGTGTCCAAAAAAGTGCAGGAGTCCAATCCCTTCTTCAATAAAAGGTCTGGTGGTAAAAAGTGGTGAGTATCCCTCGGCTGCTTGAATATCCAATACTTTTCCGCCAAAGTGACTTGCTTCTAAAATAGGCTGGTAAGCTTCCATAAAACCTTTGGTTTTGATAACCTCGTTTTCGTCTAAACCTACTGTCTGAAACAAAGCCTCTTTTCGCCATGCCCGTTCTTCAATGCTGCAATCTGAAATGTCTTCATATTGTTGGATTTTGCGAAGATAATTTTCAATATCAGAAGGTGCTTGTGCGCTCAAACGTCCTACGGATAATTGTGGACGATAATCGTTTAAACCTCTGGATACTAAGAAAATATCAGATGGTTGATGTCCAAAAGTTGGAATAAAGTTGGCTTCAAAAACACTTGGAGTTGTTGTGGCTCGATAACCAATTCCTTTGCCTACCAAGAATAAATGTTCGGGGGTCGTTGTCCAATTATCGACTGCAAAGTTTACAAAATGTCGGATGCCTAAAGGATGATTTTGGATGCCATGAGCAAATTGGTCGTAGAGTTCTTGAATGTCTGCAAGAACTACATTGTAATTGCCTCCTACTTCACTGCTTCTATAATCACTGTATGCTTGCACCCAATCGGTATCTCCTTCTCTCAAAGTTGGGTGAGAAAGTAGGATGTAATTCCCTTGATTGGCAAGGGCTGCATAGTCTGTAAACTGCAAAGTTTGAAATTGAAGAGCTTCGATTTTTTTAATCGCACCATTTTCTTGATTTGCCAAAAACAATGAACGTTTTTCAGCATCCATTGAAGTGCCTTGAAGTAAGTGAATTTTATACAAATCTTCTTCTGCTAAAATTTGGTAACGTTGCGAATTATTCAAATCGTACAAAACTGCTGCGTTTCCACCATTGAAGTTGTTCACTTCAAAATAGGCTTCATTGGAGTGCTGTAATTCAAAATAAAATTCATCTGCATCCACTACTTCGCCTGCCGAATAAGTCCTAAAATCAAATTGACGAGGATAGGTCAAAAAAGTATAAGAGATGGATTGCCAATCTTCAGAAGGAGTTGTGAATAAATCACCTACCGATTCATAAACCACTTCTGTGCGAACATCACTGAGTTGAGAAGCCTCTAAGCTTGCTTCGTAAATAGGTGTATCGTGACCTTCATACGTGCCATCAACATACAGGTTGTCATTGATTCTTACTTGAAGATGGTGGTCGGTTTCTACAAAAAAATCATTGTTTTGACCTACCACTTTTGTTTTCAAATTCACCAAAGGACTATCCTCGGCTTGATAGACTCCCAATGTAGGAACGTTATAAGTTTTGGTCGCTTCTCCTAAAACGATAGAACTTATAAAACCCTCTCCTTTTTCCAGTTTTGAAAAGTTATAATTTACAAGACCTAAATCATCGTTTAATGCAGCTCTGGAAGGCTCACCCCCATAAAAAATATTTCGATAGATTTGACCCGATTCATACATAAAATAAGGTTCTTGTTTGGGTAGTTCTACGCTCAAATCATTTCCAACTTCTTCAATTTTTTTTCCTTCAAAACTATCGTCCCACATTAGATAGTATGCAGCTTTGGGAGTGAACAAACTTCTTCGGTCGGTCAATTGCCAATCGGGATTTTCGAATAGTTGGGTATCAAAACTACCATCATTTTTTTTGGCGTAAAATTCAATGTATATTTCTTCTGCAACATCACTGATAGGAGAAATGTAAACTGGAACTTCTTCTCCACGGCTAAATAGGTGGAAACCTTCAAGAGAGAATGAGTTTAGTCCCATTTCGTCTAAAGCATTGGCGGTAATTCGATAAACTCCATCGTCTTCAATGTAAAATTTGTG
>JBMYXW010000579.1:0-3020 GCA_049608825.1 Chitinophagales bacterium | reverse complement strand
TTAGAGAGTTTATGCTGAGGTTGTTTTTTAGACATTACTTAGCGAGAACCTTAATGTAAGGAACTCTTATAGCAAAAGGCAAGTTCGATAATGAACTTGCCTTTTATTTCTATTGGTTTTTATCTACAATAAACTATACTCTTGGTCTTTTCAACCAACTGTAAGCCATGATGATACCAATAATTGCAGGAATAACGATTGTTAGTGCGTAAATTTCCATAAGACTATGATTTTAATTATTTGATTTGAAGATGCAAATATACGATTTCTCTACAAATAATTACTTCAATATTTCCTCATAAATCCTTTGCTTGTCTATGTTCTCTGCCAATGGTCCAACATGTTGCAATTTTACTTCTGCAATACTTCGACCAAACAAAGCACAAGTTTTGGGTTTGTGTCCATCAAGCCAAGCTGTCAAATAACCCGACCAAAAAGCATCCCCCGTTCTTGTAGCATCTACTACATCAATTTTACGAGATTCAACAAACGTTGATTTGTTGTCTTTTGATACGTAACTACCTTCACTCCCCAAAGTAAAACACACTTCTTTTGCACCCAAATTGTGTATAAATTCTATAACGGTTTCAGAGCTTGCATCTGGCTGTTGATAGGTTCTGTTCCAGTCATCTTTACTCAATTTGACCAAAGCACCATAGCTGCAATAAGTAGCAATGATGTTTTGGACCTCGGCTCGGTCTGCCCATATTTTTGGAGCATAATTGAGATCAATACTCAATTGACAGCCGTGATTCACTGTAATTTGAGCAGCATCCATTATGCTTTCTCTTGCGGGATTTTTACTCAATGCAAAACAAGTGGTATGAAAAACCCGTATTTGTTGTAAAATTTGAGGCTTCAATTGGCCGGCTAAAATTTCAGTATCTGCTCCTCTATAAGCTTGAAAGTCAGGTGTACCGTCTGTCTTAGCAACAGCAATAATCGTTGTAGGAAAAGAAGAACGTATTTTTACATCACTGCAATCTATTCCCAAAGAAGCTATTTGTGATTGAAGAAAATGCCCCATCCCATCGTCTCCAATACTTGCCACTAATTTTACCCGATTACCCAATTTAGACATATTACGAGCAAAGTTTGCAGGACTTCCGCCCTGAAATCGTTTAAAGTCAATGGTATCTTGGAGACTATTCGCCTTGTTTTTTCCAATCAAATCAATTAATAATTCTCCAACTGCCAAAATATCGAATGAAGGAATCATAGTTGTGTTGTTCAAAGCCTAAGTTTTTAGAATTGATAAAAAAGGATGGGTAAGAAAGTAGAGGGAGGATATTCGTTAATTTGTTTACGCAAAAACTGTTCCTTATACATCTTTTTGAAGGCAATGCTTTCTATTTATTTGTAGTTAAAAGTAGGCTTAGTTTTCATTTTTTTGTTATCTTTTGCAGCCTAAAAATAAATTTGAAGAAAAATAGATTTCATGAAACTTTTTTCCAAAAAAATTAGTTTTAACTATGAATTTGCTAATAAAAATGGCAATTATTTCAATTTAATTGTTATCTTTGAAGGCTGAATCCAAAGAAAATTATTGCTAACAAAAACATATAATTAATTAACTTATGGCAGTTGATCCAAACAAACTAAAAGCTTTAGACTTGACAGTAGCCAAATTAGACAAGATTTACGGAAAAGGTACAGTAATGAAGTTAGGTGATACTAAAGGTGTCGTAAAAGGTGACACAATTCCTACTGGTTGTCTGGGCTTGGACATTGCATTGGGCATTGGAGGTTTTCCAAAAGGTAGAATCATCGAAATTTATGGACCTGAATCTTCAGGTAAAACTACTTTGGCTATTCATGCGATTGCAGAAGTACATAAAAAAGGTGGTCTTGCAGCGTTTATTGATGCTGAACATGCTTTTGACAAATCGTATGCTGAAGCTTTGGGCGTAGATGTGGATAATTTGTTCATGTCTCAACCTGATAATGGTGAACAAGCTTTGGAAATTGCGGAGCATTTGATTCGTTCGGCGGCAGTAGATTTGGTTGTAATTGATTCGGTTGCAGCATTGGTGCCAAGAAGTGAGATTGAAGGCGAAATGGGTGATTCTAAGATGGGTTTGCAGGCTCGATTGATGTCGCAAGCTATGCGTAAATTGTCAGGTGCAATCAGCAAAACGGGTTGTATGTGTATATTTATCAATCAATTGCGCCAAAAAATTGGAGTAATGTTTGGCAATCCCGAAACAACTACTGGTGGTAATGCTTTGAAGTTTTACGCTTCTATCCGATTGGACATCAGACGAATTGGTCAGATTAAAAACGGTACAGACATCGTGGGTAACAGAACCCGAATCAAGGTGGTAAAAAATAAGATGGCTCCTCCTTTTAAAACCACTGAATTTGACATTATGTATGGCGAGGGTGTTTCCAAATTGGGTGAAATCATTGACTATGGTGTAGAGATGGATTTGATTGGAAAAAGTGGTTCTTGGTATAGTTTTGAAGGAAATAAGATTGGTCAAGGACGAGAAAATGTTAAAAGATTCTTGAGAGATAATCCTGAACTGGCAATTGAACTGGAAAAACGCATCAAAGCAAAGATTTTTGGAGACGATTCAGAGACTGAAAAAGAAGTAGCAGAGGTTAAAGAAACTAGTTCTAAGAAGAAAAAGAAGTAGTTTTTTGATGTTGGATAATCAACGAAACTTAATTTATACTGGCTCAGTTTTGAAATACTCCCAAACCTAAAGGATTGGGATTCTGCTTCGTAGGTAGTCGGGCGAATAAATCCGCCACTAACACCACCTCCACACAGGTCGATTCCCCAACCTGTTTTCTTTCGGCTATTGAGAATAAATTCTTATAGCTTCTTGTCTAATATTGATAGCAGCGTTTCTATCCCTATCAATCGAATACCTACACTTATCACAGGTGTAGGTTTTTTGCTTCAATGACAAATCTTTTTTCTTCTTGCCACACTTACTGCAAGTTTTGGAGGAGGCGTAGAATCTATCCACTTCTTGAATCACCGTACCGTATTTAGTAGCAATGTGTTTCAA
>JBMYXW010000578.1:0-3031 GCA_049608825.1 Chitinophagales bacterium | reverse complement strand
AAGCTCCACATACTATCCGAACCGAAATTCCTGTGATGGTGTCTCAGATTATTCTCAAATTGATGGCAAAAAATGCAGAAGATCGCTATCAGTCTGCCTATGGATTGCAGGAAGATTTGAAGCAGTGTTTGAAGGAATACCAATCTCAAGGAAATATTACTTCTTTTACTATAGCTCAAAGTGATTATTCAAAGTACTTTCAAATACCTCAAAAACTCTATGGCAGAGAACGAGAAAGAAATATATTACTACAATCGTTTGAAAAAGTAAGTACAGGAAAAAAAGAATTGTTGTTGATTGGAGGATCTTCGGGAGTTGGGAAGTCGACCTTGATTAGCGAAATTCACAAGCCTATAATGGAAAAAAAAGGTTTGTTTATTGAAGGAAAATTCGACCAATTTCAAAAAAATATTCCGTATTACGGGTTTATTCAAGCCTTCAATGATTTCGTCAATTTATTGCTTTCAGAGAATACAACGAAAATCAATTATTGGAAAGACTTGATATTAGAATCTGTTGGAGGGCTTGGCAAGTTGCTTATTGACCTAGTACCTCAGCTAAAGTTAATCATTGGCGAACAACCAGAAGTAAATAATTTGACGGGAGTAGAAGCCCAGAACCGTTTTAATTATGTGCTGCAACAGTTCATCACGACCATTGCCCAAGAAAAACATGCTTTGGTATTGTTCATCGACGATTGGCAATGGGCCGATCAAGCTTCACTAGACTTGCTGAAGAATATCATGCTTCAAACCAAGGGGCAGAATATACTGGTCATAGCAGCCTATCGAAACGATGAAGTATCCAAAAAACACCCTTTCTCCATTCTTATTGGTGAGATAAATGAAGAATTGGAGCAAACAAAAACAGCTTCAATTCAGTCTTTTCTACTGCAAAATCTAACATTGGAGCAAGTGAATCAACTTGTCCGTGATACCTTAAAAGGAAAGAAAGATTTTGTTAATTCATTGGCGAGTCTAGTCTATGAAAAAACTTATGGAAATGCCTTTTTTGTACGACAATTTTTGATTTCGCTTTACAAAGAAGGTCTGGTTTATTTCAACAGTGAGTTGCTGCAATGGGAAGGCGACTTAGATGCTATTTATCAGCAAAATTTTACGAACAATGTTGTAGGCTTGATGCTGAAAAAGGTAAAAGAGCTGCCCACACAAACCATTGAACAACTGCAATTGGCGGCTTGTATAGGTAGTCGTTTTGAGATAGAGACTCTTTTGACCTTGTCTCAAAGTGTTTCTAAGGCTTCAATAGAAGATGACCTATTACCTGCTATCAAGGAAGGTTTTTTGTTGCCTACAAGTATCTATCGTTATTTGAATACCCAATTGGGCAATAGAACAAGGTCTAAAGAAATCATCTATCAGTTTGCTCATGATCATGTTCAACAAGCGTTTTATTCGCTTATTGAAGATACCAACAAACAACACTTTCATTTTCAGATTGGGCGTTTACTCCTCAAAAAAGCCAAAGAAAATACGCCGGAACTCTTAAAAAACAACAATGCTCTTATTGAGAATATATTTGAGATAGTCAAACACCTCAATATCGGCAAACACTTTGTGATAGATAGGAGCGATAAAAACGAATTGGCTCGCTTGAATCTTTTGGCGGGTAAGAAAGCCAGAGCTTCTGCTGCTTATAAAGCAGCGGATAAATACCTCCAAGATGCTATCAGTTTGTTGGGCGAAAATGCTTTTGAAAACAATTATTCAATGGCATTGGAGCTTCACGAAACAGCAATTGAAGCGGCATATATGAACCACAATAGCAATCGGTATTTGGAACTGATTGCAGTAGTTTTGTCTAAAGCCGAAACGGTAACAGATAGCATAAAAGTTCGAAATGTTCAGATTCAATCACATATAAAAAACAATCGGCTTCTGGAGGCCGTAGGTCTGGGAGAAAAAATACTCAGAGAACTGGACTTGAAGTTTCCAGAACAACCCAATAAGCTCCAAATTTTGGTAGGTCTTCTACAAACGCAAATGCGATTGATAAAACACTCACCAGTCTCTTTGTTGGATCATCCCCAAATGAAAGACAAACGCTTATTGGCGGCTATGGAGGTATTGGCTCCAACAGCTACTGCGGCCTATTGGTCAAAGCCTGATTTGATGCCCTTGCTTATCATGCGAATGATTCAATTATCCATAAAATATGGCAACAACAGTTTTTCCCCTTTCGCTTATTCTGCTTATGGAATTGTATTGTGTGGTAAATTGGGTAAAATCGAAAAAGGCTATAAATTTGGACAATTGGCTTTGAAACTAATGGACAAATACAATTATACCGACTATCGAGCACGAACTTCAATGGTGGTCAATCAAATGATTCTACCTTGGAAAGAGCACCTTAGAAATAGTCTTCAACCACTAAAAATAGCTTCTAAAACAGCAATCAAAGATGGAGATGTAGAAATGGCAAGTTTGATGTCGTATTTTTACCTAACACATGGCTTTGTAGCAGGATCACCTATACATTCACTTCAAACGGCTACTGAAGAAGGTATTCAATGGATACAAGAACTCAAGCAAGAAAGAGTGGCAAATTTGGCCATTATGCTCAAGCAAGTACTTGAAAACTTCAATAATCCTACCGAGAATCCCGAAAAACTGGATGGAGATTTTTATGATGAAGCCGAAATGTTGGAAGTGTTTGAGGAGAAGAAAGATCACAACTCTTTTTGTACGCACTATATATACAGCGCACAATTGGCTCTTTATTTTAGAAAGTACGAATTGGCATTGGAGCAAACCAAAAAAATGGAAGCACACCTCGAAGCTGCTCTTAGTACGCCAATGGTGCCGCTCTATCATTTCTTCAATTCTTTGGCTTACTTAGGATCTTATCACCTTCTGTCAAAAAAAGAACAAAGGAAGGCATTGAAGCAGGTGGCTGCAAATCAGAAAAAAATGAAAAAATGGGCGCATCATGCACCTATGAATTTTAAGCACAAATATTTGTTGGTAGAAGCGGAACGTTTTCGGGTATTGAAAGGCTATCAACAAGCTCG
>JBMYXW010000577.1:0-3031 GCA_049608825.1 Chitinophagales bacterium | reverse complement strand
GACCACAAAAATGGAAACTGTTCCCGTTTGAACTCCTAAAATATTGGGATTGAAGGTCAAAGGATTCACATCAGCAGGAAAAACACCTCCCAAGGTAATCACACCATTTTGTTCATAATACCAAACATTTGAATAATTTCCTCCAGTATTCGCACCGTTCACATTGAAGTCCAAACTCTCTCCTTCTATTTGACAAACTACGATTTCTTCAACGGCGGTCACAGAGTCTATTGTAGCATTGCAGCAGGCGAGTGTTCCCTCCGATAAAAGAGTTATCAAAGTACCTCCTTGCTCCAAATCAGCACAAATATCCAGCCCATTCAATTCTTCAAGCGTTGTTGCGCCATTCACCACACCTGCATCATCGTTGTCATAATTAATTGCCACAATCGTATAAGTTCCAGGAGCTAAGTTGAGGTCACCAGGTTCTACAATATTTACAATCATACCCATATCATCTACGACTACAAATCCAGACGTGAAACCATCCGTTGCATCGCCTGTCAAGGTGAAATTGAAGCTCAAACCCTCACAAATTGTTGTTTCTCCGTCAAAATTAACTGTACCAAAATCGGCATCACAAGGCGGTGCTGTTTCGATTACTTCAATACAAAACTCACCTGAATCGTTGTCCAAACCATCTACCATAATGTGGTAAGTCGTGCCTGCTGTCGTTGCAAATTCGGTGATGCTCGACAAAAAGTTATTTCCGTCAATATCATCGTTACAGTCTACTTCGGTCAAACCGTCACAACCGCCTGTATAAATTGCCATCTGACTGTCTGAAATCAACACATCTGCCGCAACACAAGCATTGACACTAATCGTATATTCTCCACCTGTTCCTTCAAAACTAAACCAAACCGTATTGGCAATGCCTTCAGTCGAACAACTCGGTGCATCTAAATCGTTTTCTCTTGTTGCACAAATATTGGAATAAGCACTGTCGGCTTCTGTCGGAAAAACCATTGTTCCCGCTTGAAGCGTCAAAGCAATCGCATCCACACATTCGTCATTGACTTCAAAAGCATCACAATCACTGTCACATTGTGTTGGATTATCCTCGGGTACTAAAAAGGTGATACATGGATAATCCAAACCTACTGCAATACCTGTACAATCGTCTTCAATCGCCAAACCACTAATGTCACCGTCAATAATAGGAACGAGGCAAACAGTAATTTCCGATTCGCCGGGAGTTGGCAAATTCGCAAAACTAAAATCTGCTTCACCTCCTCCAATAATTACATCACCATCAGGGTCACGCAGTACCACAGGGCGTTTGCAAGGGTCATCGTCGGGTTCTACCGTAGTTGGCTGACAATCGTAAACCGCCCAAATAATGCCAGGATTCGGTTGGTCACTGCCTGCCTGAAAATTCAAGTTGGGCAAAGTAATCGTTTGATTGATACAAACAGTGGTATTGTCACCAATGGTAATTGTACCATCAGGCGTATCTATAGTGAAATCGGAAAAGTCAATGGTACATTCCTGTGCCATCACAAAATTGCAGCTAAGGAATAAAAGTAGGGCTAAAACTTGTCTAAGAAAGGAGTAAGTAGAATTTGGCTTCATTGAATGTAATTTTTAAACTAATTAAGTTTTTAATTTGCCTTATCTTTGTTTATAACGATAAAATCAGCTGAAACGAATGGAAATTTAGAGAATAAATAAACTATTTTTCATTGTTTCTTAAATTAAGGTGCAAGGTACTAATGTTTTTACGAAAATAAAGCATAAGGTTTACCTTACTATGACAAAATTTCAAAGATGGGAAGGTGTAATCTTTTGAAGCATGAAAAAGGTGACATCTTTCCATCGGTTCGGGTTTGAGATTACACCTTTTCGATTCCTCAAAGATGTCACCTCAAACCCTTAAAATAACTTAATTTTCATTCTATTGTATGAGCAATCAATCAGAAATGTCCTTTATCGAGCATTTGGAAGAATTGCGGTGGCACATTGCACGCTCTTTGGGGGCGATTGGTTTGTTTGCAATTGTCGCTTTTCTCGCCAAAAGTTTTGTATTTGACATCTTGTTATTTGGCCCTAAAGAATCTTGGTTTCCTACCTATGTAGGTTTCTGCAATGCTTCACACTATTTTGGATTTGGAGATAGTTGGTGCTTTAGTCCCAAACCTTTCGACATCATTGTGACCGACCCAATGGCGCAGTTTTTATCACACATCAAAGTCTCGATTGTCATTGGACTGATACTGGGTTTTCCGTATATTTTCTACGAAATATGGAAATTCATTGCTCCTGCCTTATATGAAACCGAAAAAAAATACACCAAAGGGATTGTATTCATCAGTTCGGTTTTGTTTTTGATGGGCGTTTCATTTGGCTACTACGTATTGTGTCCTTTTTCTTTGAATTTTTTCGCCAGTTATACGGTCAGTAGCGAGGTGACGAATACTTGGCGACTAACAGCTTATGTTTCCTTGATAGCTACTTTGGTACTGGCATCGGGTGTGATGTTTGAACTGCCAATGGCGGTTTATTTTCTCTCCAAAGTGGGTATTGCGACTCCCGAAAGTATGCGTGAATACCGCAAACATGCTTTTGTGGCGATTTTGCTTTTATCTGCCATTATTACCCCACCAGATTTGATTTCACAATTGTTGGTTGGTTGTCCTGTTTATCTGCTCTATGAAATGAGTATTTTCATTTCGGCACGAGTGCAAAAAAAGGAATTGGCATTGGAGAAAGCGGAGGAGGGGAAGCTTAATCGCTGATTACGCAGATAGGCACTGATGACCACAGATGTTGTGGATGCTGTGGATGCTGTGGATACTGTGGATGCTGTGGATGCTGTGGATACTGTGGATGCTGTGGATGCTGTGGATGTTGTGGATGCTGTGGGTGATGTGGATGCTGTGGGTGATGTGGGTGATGTGGATGCTGTGGATGCTGTGGATACTGTGGATGCTGTGGGTGATGTGGATGCTGTGGATACTGTGGATGCTGTGGATGCTGTGGATGCTGTGGATACTGTGGATGCTGTGGATGCTGTGGATACTGTGGATGC
>JBMYXW010000576.1:229-3033 GCA_049608825.1 Chitinophagales bacterium | reverse complement strand
ATGTCATTGTTTACCAAATGATAAGGGTCAGACTCTACTTCTAATCTTAATTCGGCATTGACAATGCTCCTCGGAATTGTCCAATAAGGATTCAACACAATATAGGTCATCGAATCACTAAAGGAAGCTGTCGGATAATTTTCTCTACCAACTATGACTTTTTCTTTGTAAATCGTCTGTCCATTTTCGATCATTTTTAGTTCAAAAGCTGGGATATTTACTTCAATATATTCATTGCTTAGTGTAGGAGGAATCCAACGCCATCGTTCCATATTTGCCTTGATTTGTTCGGTGCGTTTTTCAGTTGAAATATTAAGGGATTGAACAGTGATAGTACGAATCAATCCATTGTTGGGCAATCCATTTCGGCGTTGATAATTCAAAACAGCCTTGGTTAAATCTCTATCAAAGTAAGCATCTACTGGACCTCGTCTCAAATCTCCTGATGATTGTAGTCTTCGCTTAATTGCGACAATCAAAGGATCTGTATTTCCTTCTTGTAAGAGCAAATTCCAAGGTACTTCTGGTAAAGTGCCCCAATTTAGTTTTTTATATATCGCAAGGGTTTGTTTGAGTTGGGCATATTCGGGATAGGCAGGTAAAAGAGATTCTACAACATCACAAAAATTGTCTTCTTGAACTGCTCTCTCAAAATAAGTCACCATGTTGGTGTTTTTTGGAAAGTGATACCATGATTCCTCTCGATCTTCAAGAGCTATTTTTCCATTTGCATAATGATTCGCCTGCAATAAAAACGCATCTGTCAACAAAATCTCTAAATCTATGATTTCTTGGATCGACATTTGTTTGCTTTCTGCTCCTTTGATGATGCCTCCTATCGAAAATAAGTGATAATCTCGTGGAAGTAATCCATTTTCAGCACTTCGATTGATACAGTTAATATAGTTGTTGATTCTTTCTGCTGCTCTTTTGTCACCAATCCAAATAGGCGTATAACCTCGTTTTGCGTAGATGTCTTCGATGTCTTGAGGGTAAAATATTTTTTCTGCTGATATATGTTGATGTCCAATATTTTGTAAAGTGTCTATCTTAGCTTTTAGCGTTGTTTCAAAGGCCTGTTTTTCGATTTGACCATGTAAAGGGCAGGAATACACAGAACAATAAAACAAAAGCATGACTACCAATAAGCGTGTTTTTTTCAATGACTGATTTTGCATTTTTACGAGCATTTTGGAGAAAATTGTGCATAGTGAATTGGGAGGCAAAAACATACATTAGGAAAACTGCTAGAGTTTTGACCTATTTTAGAATCAAAAAAGCCTCTCAAAATTACAAAAAAATGATGGTTTATAAAAACAGGTTTCTTACAATCTAACAAACTTTAGACCTTTTAGAACAAACAACGCTTAAAGACTGCCTATCAGTTTTTTAAAATAAGAAGTTGCTTTTAACATACGACTGCCATACCATGAGAAAAACTCTCCATCTACTAAAACGATTTTTGTGTGGGGTAGTAGGAATTGCAATTCTGCTATGTGTTTTTCTCGAAAAGGGTAAGGCTCAGAAGAAAGTAGCAACAATTTGGGAGACAAGTTTTGCAAATCTTCTTGTGTTAAAACAGGATAACGTGAAAGATGTTTTGCTCCATTGACAAAATTACAAACCCCTAACATTTCGTCAATAAAAGTATTACTTCCTGCCGCCATATAGGGCTTTCGCCAAATCAAATACAGTACACTTACAGCTTTTTTTGGAGAAAAGATATTTTGTAAATCTTCAAAACCTCTTTTTATTTCCTTCAATAATTTGTCACCTTCTTTTTCTTTTCCCACCAAAATAGACACCTGTTCTATCATCTGCAGAGCATCCTCAAAAGTGTGAATATCGCTCATCCACACAGGGAGTTTTTGCTGCAAGGCTTCAATTCCTTCTTTTACATTTTCCTCTTTGTTGCCAATAATCAAATCGGGTTGGAGAGCTTCAATGCGATCTATGTGAAAATTTTTGGTGCCTCCAATCTTAATTTTACTCTTGGACTTAAACCATTCCTGTGGATGCACACAAAATTTGGTGATTCCAACTATTTCTTCCCCCAAACCCAAATCATACAACAATTCGGTTTGAGAAGGGACTAAGGATATGATGCGTTTGGGGGGAGTATGCTTCAAGGCAATTTTATTGCCCATTTGGTCGGTAAAAATTGGTTCTGACATCTTCAATAATTTTTAATGAATAGGTAGTCGATATCCTTTTACCAATACTTGATAAAACAAGATAAGCATTTCATTGTTACAAACACAATTCAATTTTCCTAATTTTGTGGTATGAACAATATGTCAATAATAACAACTTTAACCAAAGAAGAACAAATTCTTGAAGCACTCTATGAAGTGAAAGACCCCGAAATACCTGTTATTTCGGTAGTAGATTTGGGTATCATCCCAAAAGTTAGTGTGGATAACAATGCTTGTGCTGTGATTACCATGACTCCCACTTTTACTGCCTGTCCCGCTACACAAGTCATGCAGAACGAAATCATTGAAGCTGTCGAAGCCTTGGATTTTGTAGAGAAAGTGATTGTGAAAGTTGATTTTTCTAAACCGTGGACTTCCGACAATATCACTGAGTTGGGTCGTCAACAATTGAAGGATTTTGGATTGGCTCCTCCCAATCAACACAATGGCGAATTGGACTTAGATAAAATCACGGATGTAGATTGCCCACATTGTGGCAGTGACCATACTTCATTGAAGATTTTGTTTGGAACTACGCTTTGCCGCTCCAATCACTATTGCTACGATTGCAAGCAGGCATTTGAAGCATTTAAACCTATTTAATTTTTT
>JBMYXW010000576.1:0-219 GCA_049608825.1 Chitinophagales bacterium | reverse complement strand
AAACAAACTATGGAAAACCCGTGGACAAAAATCGGAAGCACAGAAATTTATGATAACCCATGGATAAAGCTTACTGAGTACAAGGTTATCACACCTGGAGGAACTAATGGAGTATATGGAAAAATGCACTTCAAAAATAATGCTGTTGGTATTATACCACTCACAAATAACCAAGAAACCATATTGGTGGGTCAGTACCGATTTCCTCTCGACTTGTAC
>JBMYXW010000575.1:0-3036 GCA_049608825.1 Chitinophagales bacterium | reverse complement strand
GTGGTAGCCGTAAAAGTTTTTAACACCCAAACCAATAAACGTTTATTTAAAAGAGATTTGTTTTTTAGTATTTTTGGCAAAAGAAAACAGGAAATTTCTTTGGAAGAAGCTCATCAAGATTATCGACATCGTTATGACATCGAACCTGCATTTCGATTCAATAAACAGCAACTATTTTTGGATAGTTATTTATGTGAAGATGTGCAGCATTTAGACAACTTTTTATTAGTAAATCAATTAGCTAATTGGTTACTATATGTAGCGGCAGATGAAGTGTCATTTATCCCTAAAAAATGGGAAAAGAAAGCGAAACAAACACAGCAAAAGGCGGAGAAACTATCCATAGCTAAGACTCGAAGAGCCGCACAGGCACTTTTTTTAACTTTCGACTCAAGCCCTTTTTTGCCCAAAAGTACAAAAAAAGGAAATGGGAGGATAAAGCAAAAGCGTATGCGCTATTCTGTGGTCAGAAAAACGAAAAAACAAGTGAAAAAACAGACAGTTCCTACCTAAACTATACTGAAATTGCCTGTTTTTGATATATGTTAAATGACAGTTCATAAACTGAATGGATTTTCTTTGTCAAAACTCTAAACTACAACTGAAGCCCCAATAATAGGTTCGCCATTACTAGTCACTATACCACTAATGGTACGCTGTGCCATTGCATAGTTTGTAGTGAAAAGGATAGCAATTAAAATGCTTAAAAGTTTTTTCATATTAAAAAAATTGTAAGTTTAAAAAAATCATATTAAAACATAATTTGAAGAAGTGAATAAACACCTCATCAAGTTATGGATGATTCTAAAATAAGATGGCAGTTGTGAAATATGAAAAAACGGACTGTGAAGATATTTGAGGTAAATTCAAACTCAACTAATCATTGGGATATAGATAGTTTAAGTTTTAGCAATAACAAATCTTATATACTACTTTATAAGGGTAGTATTTGTAAAAATCCTTTCATAAATCCTTTCCTGCTAAAATAAATCTTTGGCTATGTACTCTCTAAGATAGGAAAGTAAAGGATAAAGGTTGCAATGAGTGTTAAGATTTTTTAACCTTTTTTTGAAAAAATTAGAAAAACTTAACAATTCAATATGGACTAAAGTCAAGAAATGGTTAATTCTCTGAATACATCTTCAAGAGTATTAGATGCTTTTTGCATTCCTAATAAGGTAAGATTGTTTTGTACTGCAAAGTGAAAAATGTCAGCACGGATGTCTTGGTTACTTTGTGTACTTATCTGCCATTTATTCGCTCCAATGGCTTCAATTTGTTGGGTATGAGGAATTTTTTGGAGTAAAGATAGTGGAGGGGATTCTGCAAATTCTACTGTAATGATTATTTGATTGGTGCTTTGTTGTTGAAGGTTCGCAGTTTTATCATCTGCTACAATTTCTCCCTTGTTGATAATTACTACACGGTCACAAATGGCTTGTACCTCCTGCATGATATGGCTCGAAAGAATCACGGTTTTTTCTTTGCCCAACATTTTGATGACCTTGCGGATTTCGAGTAATTGGTTGGGATCTAAACCCGTGGTAGGTTCGTCTAATATCAAGACTTTGGGGTTGTGTAGCATAGCCTGTGCCAATCCCACTCGTTGTCGGTATCCTTTGGAGAGCTGTCCAATTTTCTTTTTTTGTTCTCGCTCCAATCCTGTTAATTCAACCATTTCATCAATTCTGGACTTTGTATTACTACCCAAATGATGCAAACGTCCGACAAACTGGAGGTATTCTCTCACATACATGTCGAGGTAAAGAGGATTGTGTTCTGGAAGGTACCCTATCTGCTGACGAACTTCCATAGGATGTGTTTGAACATCGTAATCACAGACGCTGACAGTTCCCTCTGTTTGGGGAATAAAGCAGCTGATGATTTTCATGGTGGTAGATTTACCCGCACCATTTGGGCCCAAAAAGCCCATAACTTCTCCTTCCTTGGCTTCAAAACTCACCTTGTTTACTGCCTTTTGTTGACCATAAACTTTGGTGAGTTGTTGTACTTTTACCGACATTTTTTGGAGCTAATTAATTGAGTAATCCGACAAAAATAACGATTATTTCTTCAATAAACCTCTACTTTTCATTTTATCTATTAATCGTGCGGCATCAGCAACATCTATATTTTTGTCGATGTTATTCTCTTGGTAGGTTTGATTGCGGATTTCGGCAATTTCAATAGCTTTTAAAGCCGCTTTTTCGGCAAGTTTAAACTCTTCCGTTTTGTGGTACAAAAGTGCAAGGGTCAAATAATTGTAGTATTGAGGATCTATCCCAATAGATTCTTTCACCCATTTTTTTGCATTCTTCATAGCCGATTTGTTCTTGGGTTTTACAGAACGGGCAAAGTTGTAGGCTGCGAGATTTAATTGGTTGGGGTCGGTTACATTGTAGTTGTTGAAGTATTTAATGGTTACTTTTACATAGTCATCCCATGACCTAATGCCTTCATAAAAGAGTGTTTCCATGTCAAAAATAAACTCCTGCATATTTGGCAAATTGCATTTTTCCAACACCTTTTTTGCCTTCTGAAACAATGCCATATCTCTTTCTTTGATAGCCGTTTGAATACTGTTATAAATCGCACTCTTGAGTTTGTCGTTGATTTGACCTCCCATAATAGTTTTAAAATAACCAGCATCTTTTATGAAGTAATCAATGGCAATATTTTCGAGGTTGTCAGAAAAATCATATAGAAATCGTCTATTCTTTTTTATTCGCATGTCAGGGTTTGGCTGTGTTTTAATGTATTCATTCACAACAGCATTATAAGGTTCCTCTAGTGCTTTCAAAGCATAAGCATAATTGTATAAAAAATCAGGGTCTTTGTATTTCATCCTGTATTTGTTGTGCATATTTTCTAAGTTAGCACGATTGACAGATTGACGAATAGGCAAGTACAAAGCATTGCTTCCTGCTTCAATGAGTTGATTTGCATCTGTAATTTGGTCTTCTTTTCTAAGAATTTTTCCTTTCGCATTGAAGTAAATAACCATAGGACTTTTTCCTAAATCATGCATTCTAGCAA
>JBMYXW010000574.1:0-3036 GCA_049608825.1 Chitinophagales bacterium | reverse complement strand
AAAAAACTGGGACCAAAGTTAGCAGCATCCGCCATACCTACACTACCTTTATTACTGCCATATCCCCAAACTTTGAATTCCACTCGGTTCAAAAATTGATGGGTTTGAATATCTGCCTCCTTCAATATTTTTTCTAGTTCATCTTCAAAATCCTTCAATGCCAATGTACTGCCATATTCTGCGTGGTAAATGCTTCCCATAGTAGCAGTTCGTTCCAAGCGATACATATTTTGCTTTCGAGGATAGGGAACCAATCGAGGCTTCTCTAAATATTGTGGATTCTTTTTGAGCATTTCTTGAAATTTGGCATCCCCCTTTAATTTATCGTATTTTTTATTGGCAATGCCCAACACCATATTTCGGACTTGATAAATCAATTCTTCATGATCATCCGACTCGTTATTGACCAAGAAAGCAAATAAATGACAATCGTAATCGTGGAGTAATTGAATCAATTCTTCTTCGGTTCTTTGCGTATCATCTTCTCGTTCGTGATTAGGAGAACCTCCAACCAAAACAATTAGGTTTGTTTCCTCTTTATCTAAGCCCAATCGCTGAATAGCCGTATAAATGCCCATGTTTACAGCATCTCCTACATCGTCATCGTCGTAATGAGTGCTTACTTCATTGCTGAAAAAATTGACAATGGCATCTGAATTGGGAGTTAATTTCTTCAACTCAGTCAGATTTCCAGCCTCTTTGTCTCTATAAACCACCGCACCAAATCTTATCGTATTGTCGTCATTTGATTCGAAATAACTTTTAGTGTTTTTGACAACTGCTCCAATTTTTTTTACATAAGTATCCATTCCTTTCGTTCCATCTGTTACAAATACTACGTTAATATTTCGTTTGGATAATTTCAAGTCTCCAGCTTCTTTGATAATATCCTCATAAGCCTGCCGGTCAATACTTCCATCGTAGTTATAGACTTGCCCCATAGCTCCAACACGCATCATTCCATCCTCATCTTCCTCCAGAATTGGAAATCGCTTTCGCTGTCCAGGATCTCTTTTTTTAGTAGCTACTTTCTCTTTCCACAAGACATATTGTTCGGAAACATTGTTTTTTTCTTTATAAGCTTTTGCATCAAAGTCTCTGAAAAAAACAGCAGCTTTGGTATCGTTTGCAATGCGTTCTTTGACAGCAGGACTTTCCCAGTTTCGCTCGGCTACAACACGATGATTCCATTGTATGACCTTGTTCTCAGGAACCCAGCCCATTATAACATCTTCAAAATCATCGTAATAATCTGCAATGTAATTGTTTTTTCCCAATAACACGGCATCGCCATCTCTCTTATAAACAAAGAAAAACTCAAACAAACTGGCACTGTTATCTGATTTTCTATTCAAAGAAGGAGTTTTATAAAACGCCACTTTTTCTAAGTCACTAGCCGAAATTTTATCAGGGTCAATTCCTTCAACGGTATTCAATAACATGGCTTTCGTTGCCATTTTTGTTTTGCTGAGAAGACAACTTCGCCAAAGCAGAGTTTTGCTTTTGTGAACCCACCCATAATCTTCTCCATTGATATAAATCTCACCATCAACGTCTTCAATGTCTTCGCTGATATTACCTGATGTACTCTTTGCCAATCGAAGGTATTCACCGTCTTCCCCTATCACATAAAACTTGTCCAAAAACTCAATGCTGTGTTTTGATTTTGTTCCTCCAGGTTTTGTGTAAGTAGGGTTGTTGTTTCTATCCGAACAGACAAACCAAATACGACTGGATCGTTCTACTTCACTCGAAGCAGCATAGTCAGCTTCGCCTGTTGGATCTGCATATTTACTGGGAAAGTTAACCGCTTTGTAAGGTTGAGCATTCAAACCCATAGAAAGGAGTAGAAAGGAAACAAATAGGATGTTTAAAGGAATCAATCCTTTTTTTAGAATAATCATTTTAGGGTTGGTTTTAAGAGTGAGTTATATTTTGGTTTATTTGTCACATTTGTAAGTGTGAATGTCCTGTTCTTTTTCCAAGTGAATGTAGATATTAGCCTTGTCGCAGCTTTTATTTTTCATTAGTTTGTCAATGAAGCGGACTCGTTCTTCGCCAATTTTTCCATCTCCCATAGTGCTTGTCTCGTAAAACAAATCCGAGAGATACAGATGAATACCAACTTTGCCGACCGTATCAAATACCTTATTATCCTCAAAAATTTCTTTCAAAAAAGTAATATCTTGGTTTGTCAAAGGAGGTTCTGTTTCGGTGGTTCGGATATACTTCAATACTTTCTTGTAATTATCACCATTTGCTTTATATGGTTCGCTACCATTGCTGATAAACAAGTTAAAATTCAGGTTATCATCTTTAACCGCTTTTAAGTCTTTTTTCAATGCTTTATACAATTTTTTTCGATCCTTCAAATCACTGATGTCCACATAAAAGACTTTATGGGTTTCATCCTCTCTTTTGGGTTGATTTAGTTTTATAAGTTCATAGGTTTCAAATCTATCTAATTTAGTAATTGGAGGCAAATCGGGGGCAGAGCCTTTGTCCCATAGGATGAAAAAATAATCATAGGCTTCTCCAGAAGTGTAGTTTTCCCACGAACCTTTTTTTCTTTCCGATGTTTTCTCCTTCAATATCAACAGGTAAGGATCTTTAAATCCCATTTTTAAAAAAAGTGTTTGTTCTTTTTCTATTACATCTTTCAGCAAATTGGCTACTTGAAAGCTTGTATCTTTATTTTGAGGTTGAACTAAAAAAAGCTCATCTTCAGGTAAATAAGTGTTTGGAGCTTGGCTATTAGGTATTCCTTCTTTAAAACCTAAACCATAAATTCCAAATTTTACAACTGCTTGAAAAAGGTCTCTCTGACCTTTTTTAGTAGGTGCAATGATGGTATTGTCTTTTGCACTTTTATATTCCATTCGCCTTGTTCCTTTTCCTCTATTAAACATCAATTTGATGTTTGTATAATTGACCTCTCCTAATATATCATAATTACTTTCTGGATGTCGATAAATGCCATAAACCAAACCCTGTTGTAAATCGGTATTCTCTACATTTACTTGGACTGTACATATA
>JBMYXW010000573.1:0-3049 GCA_049608825.1 Chitinophagales bacterium | reverse complement strand
AAATATTCATTTGATTGGGTTACGTTAAAATACATTTGTTTTGTTTCTTAATTTGTGATTGTCTCTGTGTCTTGTTTTTTGGTTCGATTAATTCGTCATTGTGCACAATAAAAAACACAAATAAAACAAAACCAATCTTTTGTTTCAAGCTAATTAAATTCTCTGACAATGTAGGAGAATTATAACAAAACCTCTCATCTCCTTCAATGTATCCATATATGTGTCAATACCATATCACAGAAAACAACCACAATGTCACCTGCAAAATCAGTGATTACCTCCCCCTATTGAGTTTGTTGGAAACCGTCTTCGATGAAAGCAGAACTGGAAGAATTAAGAGGGTAGATATTATCTTTTGTCCACGAAGATGCTATTGATAAGAATTTGAAGAATAGAGAAAAGAGTAGCTCTAAACTTCAAAAGTCGTTTTCTCTCTACCAACTAAATTTTCAAAGCACCCCAAAATTTTATGTAGGTAAAAAATAGCTTCGACAATTTTTGTAAACCTACCAACTTATTGAAATAGTTAAGAAATAGAAAATTTTAGGTAAATTACGGCCCTTAAAATCCTATAAATAACACATTTTATACTGTATGTCAGCCGTATGCTAAAAAAATGCCTATGATACTCAATAAATTGAGGAAGGCTTTGAAAAAAGATACCTATACAAATAACCTTTAGAATTCAATCTATTTTAAAACACAATAACTATGCGATTAGTCTTATCCATTTGGACTGTATGTTTTTTATTGACCCTCACAATAGGTAATTCCTTGTATGCACAGCACAGGTGCGCTACGATGGAGGCCATGGAATCGATGTATGAACAAGATGGCAGTCTACAAAAAACCATTGAACAACACATAGCCGAAATCCACGAAGAAGCCAACAAAAAAGTCTTAGAAAAAGGTGGAGAAATTTGTGCCGAAGGAGGAACAATTATGATTCCTGTTGTGGTTCACGTATTACACGACCCAAACAATCCTGCTACAAATATTACAGAAGCCCAAATAGAATCACAAATTTGCCAGCTAAATGCAGATTTTGGAGGAACAAATCAAGATTTGATTGAGGCATTGGATGTAGATGGCAACAAAGATGTAACTGCTCAGATAGCGGCTGCGGCAAGTGATGGTACTTGCATTCAGTTTTGTTTGGCAACTTTTGACCATCCCCAAAGTACAAGCCTCAATCCAGATGGTTTGACAGATGGTGAAAAAGCGATTGTGAGGCGTTCTTTGGCGGGTTTGCCAACTGACTTCCCTCCGAGTTACAACAATACACCTGGTGACGAAGATATATGGGAAATTTCTCCAATTTGGAATAGAAACGAATACCTCAATTTTTGGATTGTTCCTTCGATTTCTATTGGAGGATCCAACAGTATTTTGGGCTTTGCACAGTTGCCCAATGGACCTGCAAATACAGATGGAATTGTGATGCGAGCGCAAAATTTTGGATCTTCTTCTCCTGATTGTGGTCCTTGTACAGACTGTTTTCTTCAAAACAATTTTGATTGGGGACGAACCGCTATACACGAAGTAGGACACTGGATGAGTTTGTTTCATATTTGGGGTTCAGGTAGTACCTGTAGTGACGATGATGGAATTACAGACACGCCTCTTCAGTTTACCGATTCAGGCGAATTTGACTGCGATGCCTTAGGTTTTCCTTCAAAGGGAGACCAATGTACGCCTCAAGCAGCAGGCGGAATCATGTATATGAACTATATGGATTATTCGGCAGATGCCTGTTTGATATTGTTTTCAGAAGGGCAGCAAGCTGCAATGGAAACCTTAATGACCACAGGCTTTCGCTCCAGTTTTGGTACAAACAACCTAGAAGAAATAAAATGTACGCCAATTACAGACCCACCAATTGCAGGTTTTACCTATGGACCGAACCCTACTCTTCTCTGCAATGTGAATGGAAAAATAAGATTTACAGATACAAGTGAGGACAATCCAACTCAGTGGGATTGGAGTTTTACGGTTCTAAATGGCGACATCGGTATAGACATCGTTTCGTCCAGCAATAGAAATCCAAGTATTGAAGTAATCACTGGAACGAGTGGAACGATTGAAGTCGAGCTAGAAGCAAGCAATTCATTGGGCAGTGATACTTTCACCGAAACCATTGAGGTAACTGTTTCAGAAGACAATTGTCCTTCTTGTGATGGAGGTATTTTTGCAGGTGCAGATATTACAGCTTGCCCCGAACAAACGGTTACACTTACGCCTACCTTGAGTAGTATTGGAGGAAATGGCAAGGTCGCCACAATAGGTCCTACCGATTTGACAGGAGCTTTACAAGCCTGTGCGGCAAATGTACCACAAGGTTCAATAGATGTGGTAACATTTGTATTTGATACGGATCCTGTCAATGCTACAATTACAGAAACTGGGCCTGGTTCAATTACAAAATTGTGTGTGGACATATCGGTTACAAACAACAATGGAACTTACCTAAGCCTGGATCACAGCAATGGTTCTTACG
Organism: Chitinophagales bacterium; assembly: GCA_049608825.1. Classification (GTDB taxonomy): domain Bacteria; phylum Bacteroidota; class Bacteroidia; order Chitinophagales; family UBA2359; genus JAUHXA01. The sequence continues at coordinate 552 of JBMYXW010000573.1, read as the reverse complement.
AAAACCTTTGGTTGGGTACATCCTTGGGAGGCTTCAATGGAGATGGTGGTAATACGATTAATGTTTGTTTTACAGCAGGAGAGTCGAATGGTGTTTTTGACGGTATTTTTAATGGCGACAGTGGTGGAAATGAAAATTTTATAGGACAACCTTCTGCTGGTTCTTTTGTATTGTATATTGAAGACTTTGGATGTGCTTTTGGAGGTACACAGCCACCAACAATCAACAGTGCCTCTTTGACGATTAGCGATGGAGATGATGGGTTTGAGTGTCAGTTTTTGAGGTGGGAAGTATCTGGTGTTGAAGTAAGCACAGATTTTTCTTTGGATGTAATGACCAGTTCAGGTGGTACTGTTTTTTATACCGCAGTAGCAGATTGTGAAGGGTTTATTTGTACAGACGAAGTTGCCATCAATGTATTGTCAAGTGGAGTTTCGACAACAGTAGGTACAGCAGAAAACCCTCTTGAAGTATGCGGCAATGAGGATAGTTTTGAAATGAACTCTGTGGGACCTTATACTTATGATGAATCTGCACAAACCATTGCTTGGG
>JBMYXW010000572.1:0-3054 GCA_049608825.1 Chitinophagales bacterium | reverse complement strand
GTCTTACTATTCGGGTAAAAGCGTAGAAACAAAAATTAATGAAAGTTTAGACTCCGTTAAAATACTGAACCACAGAGGTTTTTACAAACGAGCATTGAAGATTCTCAAAAAGGTGAAACAGTTAGCTTGGGAGTATGAAAAATATTATCAATTGTTGCCGATTTTGGAATGGGAATACGGAATCTATTCTGTCTTGTATTCAAATGATAAAATGCAAGAACACAAGAAAAAATATTTGGAGGAACGAGCCTATTTATTTGAAGTAATCGAAAATGAACATCAATATGAATTACTCGGAGATGAAGCGCATGATTTGTACAGAGAAGATGTGGTGGTCAGAACAGAGGATGATTTAAAAAAATACGAGGACATTATCAAACATCCATTGCTACAAAATATAGAAACTGCACTTTCTTATGATGCTAAAAAAATGTTTTTAAGTATTTGGGCTTTGTATCACACCATCAAAAAAGATTACTTCGCTGCTTTTTCTTACGACAAAATGCAGTTGGAATTATTAGAAGAAAACAGCAATCTCAAAGAAGAAGGAATATTTTATTATCTCGAAGTTTCTCATAACTTACTCTATAACTGTTTAGAACTAAGACACTATGAGGAATTTATGGAGATAATGGAAAAAATAAAAGCAATTCCTTCTAAAAAACAATATGCCGATAAACTCAGTTTTCAAGATTATGCAAATATATTTGACACCATACATGGCTTGTCTTTAGACTATTATTTTGATACCCGACAATTTGATAAAGCTTTAGAAACCATTGCTCCTATCAAAAAAGGGTTAAAAAAATACCGAGCCGCTTTAGAAGATGAAACCAAAATATATTTGTACTTCAATGTAAGCAAATTGCTTTTTTATACGAGTTCTTATGAAGAATCACTAGAATGGGTATCAAAAGTTGACTTTCACGAAAAACAGACAAGTGCCGATGGAACAATTTGCTATGCAAGGATATTGAAGTTATTGATTTACTACGAATTGGGGGAATCCTATTTTGATTTACTTCAATACGAGATTAAATCTACTCGCCGATTTTTGCAGAAAAAAGAAAGGCTCTACCAGGTAGAAGACACAATTTTGAAATATTTGTATCGCTTAGTCAGCACAAGTGATTTAGATTTAACAGATGATTTGTACCACAAATTCAAGGAAGCTCTTCAATACTTGATGCTCCAAAAATTTGAAAAATCAGCAAGTTCTTACCTCAATTTGATTTATTGGTTGGATAGCAAAATAGAAAATCAATCCCTAAGAGAGATAATGATCAAAGACTTCAATGCTCAAAATCAAAAAAGCTCCCAATCTTAGAAAAGACTGGAAGCCTATATAGTTAAATTCGGGAATCTCAATATGTAGAAAAAAAATCAATCTGTTGGTTTTCTTAATCTTCACCATTACTCAAGGTTCAAAATCCTTGATTTATTGACCTCCTCTTGGGTAATTCTCTGTCCTTCGTTGGTTTCTTGCAAATAGTAATTTCCGCCAATAAAATCTACACAACCTGTGGAAGGATCGTGAATCATAACGGTAAAATAATAAATACCTGTTTTTTTGTAGGTATGGGAAATGTCTTTGCTATCCGCAATTGTACCATCTCCAAAAGTCCATTCCACATTAGAATATTCTCCCACTGCTTTATTCTTAAACGAAACAGATAAACCTTCAATGGATAGGTCAAAAAGCATATCCAATCGACAGGCTTCTTTGTCGTAAATGGGCGCACGATCTAAAAAAGCAATGGCAGCCGTTTCGACCATATTAAGGTCAGCGATTTCTTCAGAATCAGTCGTACTTCCGACTCCTAAGCCAGCAGAACTATTTGTATAAATTAACAAAAAACTTAAAAAAAAAAGTATTTGTTTCATAACAAAATGGGTTTGATGGGAATTAAAAAAGGTAGTTTTTAGGTTTATACTGCAATTTAAGCAAAATTTAGCTATTTCGCTTCATTAGATAGTCAATAAATGCAAGCAGAGATTTTTTCTTTTGCATATTTAGACTTATTGCATCCAAATGTTTACACGCTTTTTCGTAATAAAATTCCATCATTTTTTCTGCTTTTTGTTTTACACCCAACGAATTAAATATTTTTTTTATTTTATTCACTTTTTCCTCTTTTTGATTGGAAGGAAGCGAAAGACAATGTAATATTTTTTTTGTATTTTTTTCATCTGCCAAGTTTACCGCCTCCAAAAGTAAATACGTTTTTTTGTTTTGGATAATATCACCCCCCACTTGCTTTCCAAAATTTTCGGCAGTACCATAAGTATCCAAAATGTCGTCTTGCAGTTGAAACGCAATTCCCGCCAATCGCCCAAACTCATACAAACTTTGGGCTTCGGAAGCAGACGCACCGCCTACCAATGCACCAATTTTTAGGCTCGCTGCAATCAAAACAGCCGTTTTCAATTCAATCATTTTGAGGTAATCCTCCACACTCACATCGGTTACCTCCATTGTTTCAAAATCCATATCATACTGCTGTCCTTCGCAGACTTCAATGGCGGTTTGATTGAAGGTTTGCAGAACAGGAGCAAGCATTGACGAATCTACTTGGCACATAAACTGGTAAGACTTCGCAAACATCACATCTCCCGACAAGATGGCTGTATTCAAATCATATTTGGTGTGCATCGTAGCCATTCCACGCCGCAATGGAGCAGCATCCATAATATCGTCGTGTGCCAAGGTGAAATTGTGGAAATATTCAATGCCTATTGCAGGAGGAATTGCTTTTTGAACATCTTCACTAAACAGTTCACAGCCTATCAAACACAGTATTGGACGAACTCTTTTACCACCTAATTGAAGGAGATAATCAACGGGTTCGTACAAATTAAAAGGAGCAGTTGCAGTGCAATTTTCTTGCAAAGCTTTTTTGAAAATATCAGATAAATGTTTCATTTTTTATTGTTAAATGGCTGTATGGTTATATTGTTGAATGGTTTTATTGTTGAATGGTTATATTGTTGAATGGTTTTATTGTCTTAAATACAGCAATACAGCAATACAACAATACAGCAATACAGCAATAC
>JBMYXW010000571.1:0-3055 GCA_049608825.1 Chitinophagales bacterium | reverse complement strand
AAGAATATTTAGCGGGTTTAATTCGTCAAGATGATAAAGTGCTTCGAGCAATTTATCAGAACTTTGCTGGTCGCATTAGCAACTACATTTTGCAAAAAGGAGGTTCGTCAGAAGATGCAAAAGATATTTTTCAAGATGGACTGACGGTGATTTACAAAATGACCCAAAAAAGACAGGTAATATTGACTTCCAGTTTTCTAACTTTTCTACATAGTATCTGCCGCAGACTTTGGTGGAGCAAACTCCGCAAAAGAAAACAGTTTGTACAGTTTGATGAAGTTTCTCCCAATGCTTTGAAAGAAAGCAGTTTTGAAAAAATGTACCTCGCTCAAGAACGCTACAACTTCTACCAAGAAAAAATGCAGGATCTTCCCGCCAAACAACGACAGGTCTTAGAGCTGTATTTGGAGGGAAAGAAGATGCGAGAGATTGCTGTAATTGCAGGATTGAAGAATGAATCCTACGCTAAAAAGTATAAATACAAATGTAAGCAGTTGCTTTTGCAGTCTGTGGCGAGAGATGGAAGGTTTGCCGAGTTGGTTTGTTGAGTTTTTTTGGGAAAATCTTGTTTTTGAGCAGTGACCTTTTGGAGGGGGAGGGCATTAACAGGTGAAAGTTAAACAATCCTCAAACTAAGGCTTTTCAAAAAAAATCACCTTTTGGAAGTGACCTTTTGAGAGGAATTGACATTAACAAAAAAATATTCAGAAAACAGTTTTCATAATCTTATAAAAATATACCAAAATGGGATTAAAATCTGTTTGTCACGGAAGACTCATACACGGAGAACAAAACTCTACAACGCCATCATTTTTTTAGATGGTGTTGAACTTAAAAACTGGGTTTATGACCGAAAACTTAAACTACGATGGAGGAGAAGGTTGCTGTTATTATGAATACCTCCCCAATTATCCCATTTCTTACAGTAATAAAAATCACAAATATTAAATTATATATATACATTCAACACAATAATTTCACATCATTAAAATACTAAAAATATGAGTAATGAACTTTCAGATTCAGTAAAAGCTGGATTAACTCGAAAGGATACCCTTCAGTGCGGTGGATATGATGCTTTTATTCCAAACTTTGGAACAGTTCAACATGCCTATTCTCGCATTAATAACCAATGGTACAATTGTTTTGGTGGTCATAATGGTCCGAATGATAAATGGCCCATGGACCTTTGGTACAAAAAATCAAATTGGTCATTTTTAAGAAACTCCAAGAAAACAAGTACAAATGATGCCAGCGAAGCATGGAGTAATAGGATTGCAGGATGGAGTATGAATCCTACTCCCACTAAGATATTGGCATCCCATGCAGGTCTCACCTACCTGATATCTGGAGTATGTCATCAGGCTTGTAATTCTGTGATGTACTCTTCTGGCGATAGTAACTGGACTTATGGGTATATAAATAATGTATCTGGCATGACTGTAACCTGGGCTATTTACGGGTATTATGGAAGCCCCTCGGACAGCTTAAGAATTATGCAGTTTGACTCGTTCGCAAGAGGGCTTAGCAGCGACTCGTTATCTGAAGAGGAAGAATTGCAGAAAGGAGTTCTATCAGAGCTTCAAACTTTGCAACAAGGGCTTGATGCTTTTACTTCTGGACAATACTCTAATCCAACAAAGGAAAGCAAAGACATCGCAACACATTTTCAGGTCGGAGAAAACGATGGTCGTATTCAACCTTTCATGCAAGGTATGAACGATTTGATGAAACAAAAAGCGGATTATGACAAGAATCTACTACTTGGAAAATTTAGTTCTCCTGAGGAAGTCGCTACTGCTTACAATAAGTTGTTTCAAGAGGTTAATAAATTGACTCTCCCATTTACCAAACCTCATTTAAGCACTGAAGATTTAGAATTGAGGCATGTAGAAGCGGGTCAAATTGCGGATCCAACTTTTATCCATTTAGATGTGTATAAACGTTTGGGCGAACAATTGAAATTCTAATTTATACGATTTTTATATCTATAGAGAATCAGATTTACGGGCAAGTCAGATGGCTTGCCCTTTTTGGCTTGACATCTTTTTAGATTTGTGACAGAAAAAACTATGTTCTATTTGTCAATCAGATTCGATTGATAATTGAAAAATAAGATAACCTTGTTAAAAAAATGAAAGAAGAAGAAAAAGATAGTTTGCAACCTACTCGTAGAGGTGAATTGCCTAATGGAGTATTGTCAGAAAAAGAGGCATTGCAACAAGGCCTTGATAAGTCAACTACAGGTCGGTTCATCGACTTTTCTGAAGCTGCAAAGGGTATAGCAGCCCAATTTCAGGTTAGTGAAAGTGACCCTCGGATTCAATACTACCTCGAAAGATTGGATAAGTTATTGCATCTAAAAAACGAACTTGACCGTAATCTTTTAAGTGGAGATTTCAGCTCTTCCGAAGAAGCGGCAGCAGCTTACAATAAATTGTTTCAGGAAATCAGTAATTTAAACTTATTATTTACTGATTCGCCTCCAAATGATAAAAAATCAAAGCCTAAACCAGAGAAAATCGATTTGATTGCAGATCCTGACCTTATTGATTTGGATGAATATAAAAAATTAGGCGATGAGTTGAATCTCTAAACAAACAGAGAAGATGGTATAGTCGCTTGTCTGTGCCCTTTTCCTTTTGGGTTTCTCACTTCACCAAAACCTTCCCACTACCCACCAATTCATTTTTTTCGTTCAAAAGCCTAAACAAATCTTTTCATGCTATTGATTTTTTAGCAAAATACTGATTTTTTTAGAAAAACCATAGTATTTTGTTCAACTACAAAAATGGGGAAAAGATTCCTTTTGTGGAATCAATTTTGGTTTCCCTTCAATACTTGCCCTCCGATAGAATAGGAACACTTAACATTCCCTATCATCTCCAACGACTTATCACCATTACAAGCACACGCATAGCAAATATCTGCGAGTGCAAAAGAAAGTATCACCAATATCCATTTTTATTTCAACGAGTCTAAAATAAAAATCCCTCCAAAAACAAAAATTATCTCCCGATTTCCCCCCAAAAACCTAAAAAAACCACCAAAATAT
>JBMYXW010000570.1:0-3059 GCA_049608825.1 Chitinophagales bacterium | reverse complement strand
TGAAATTAGGCGTTTTTTCCTATTTTGTAGGGGTATTTTTAACAAGTTGGGTTAATAAAAAATAAGTTCAGCACACTGTTTCAGATTAGAGAGAAAGACTATTTTAGTTTATTGACAATCCTTATTCAAAATTCAACATTATTATGGTGGTACGAGACGTACAGAAACTTGAAAAAATTGCATTTATCCTCAAAACTATTGCCCATCCTGTGCGACTGCAAATTGTAGAAACGCTTGAAGTATATGGTGATTTGTCGGTGAGCGAAATTTGTGAGAAATTAAAAACGGAACAATCCTTGACTTCACACCACCTCTCCAATATGAAATTGAAGGGGATTCTCAGCTCCCAAAAAGAAGGTAGAAGGGTGATTTACAGTCTAAAAGAGAAATCTGTTCTGCAAATTCTCAACTGTTTGGACGACTGTAACTGCAATATGGGCTGAACGAATTAATAAACATTTTTTGAAATATGAAAGCTGTAAGTTTGTAAATCTTACAGCTTTTTCTATTTTTAGGGCGTTTTTAATTATGTACAGAACTTGATTTTTTGAAAAATAGTTTGTTGCTCAATTAGATTTCACTCCATTAGGAGTGATTTGTTTGTAGAAATCCTCTAAAAAAGTCTGTACTACTAATACAACCCTCTACTTATGATAATTGGTATTCTCAAAGAAAAAACAGACGCTCGTGTGGCACTCGTGCCAGAAGTAGCGAAGAAGTTGATAGAGAAAGAGAAGGTGAAAGTGTGGGTAGAAAGTGGGGCAGGAATGGGAGGTTCTTTCAGTGATGCAGATTATCAAGCTGTTGGCGCAGCGACCAAAAGCCGCAGTGCAATATTGCAGCAAGCGGACTTGATAGCCACGATTCACCCAACTCCCAATGACGAATTGGCTACCTGCAAACCCCAAACAGTCGTCATTTCTTTATTTCAGCCGTATTTTGAAAAAACGATTGGAGCAGAATTGAAGGGAATGGATTTGCGTGGTTTCAGTTTCGATATGATTCCCCGAACGACTCTTGCACAATCTATGGATGTCCTTTCTTCAATGGCATCTATTGCAGGTTACCGAGCAGTTTTGGCAGCCGCCAATCATTTTCCCTCTTATTTTCCGATGTTGATTACCGCAGCAGGAAGTATTCCTCCCGCCAAAGTACTGATTTTGGGCGCAGGAGTTGCAGGTTTGCAGGCAATTGCTACCGCCAAACGTTTGGGCGGAAGGGTAGAGGCTTTTGATGTGCGAGCAGCTGCGAAGGAGGAAGTTCAGAGTTTGGGCGCAAAATTCATCGAAGTTGAAGGCGCAAAGGACGACAAGGGAGCTGGAGGTTATGCAGTCGAACAAACGGAAGAGTACAAACGCCGACAAAAGGAATTGGTGCATGAGCGGGCAATGCGTGCGGACATCATCATCACAACGGCTCAACTCCGTGGACGAAAAGCTCCAATTTTGGTGGAAGAACGAACGGTAGAAGGCATGAAAAAAGGCTCGGTTATCGTGGATTTGGCGGCTTCAACGGGCGGCAACTGCGCTTTGACCCAAAACGACAAAATCATCAATCACAAGGGCGTAACCATTATTGGAGATTCCAATTTACCTGCCCAAATGCCAATTGATGCAAGTTTGCTGTTTTCCAACAATTTTTACAACTACGTGAAATTGATGATTAAAGAAGGTGAGTTGCACTTGGACTTTGAAGATGAAATTATTGCTAAAAGCTATATTTGTTGAGACTGTGGACGACTGACGGTGGACGATTAACGATTGACGGAAAACACTGGGGAGCGGACAAACCTGACTCCTCGCTGCTGACACCTGACTCCCCCAAAATTCTAATTTTCATTCCGATTTTAATTTTCATTCAAAGATGGATATACTTCAATTTTTTTCAGAAAACCTACTCACGATTTATCTGGTGGTCTTTACCATATTTCTTGGGTGGGAGTTGATTTCCAAAGTACCCACAGTATTGCATACGCCCTTGATGTCGGGCGCAAATGCGATTAGTGGAGTCGTCATTATTGGGGCGATTATCTTGATACGTACCGCCAATCCCAACGATTATTTTACCCTTGTCGCCGCTACAATTGGAGTGATATTGGGGACGATAAATGTCATGGGTGGTTTTTCGGTGACCAACCGAATGTTGGAAATGTTTAGCAAAAAGAAAAAGAAATAAAGCAATGGAAAATATAAAAGTACTATTCGATATTGGCTATTTGATGTCAGCCGTGGGCTTTATTGTGGGCTTGCGTGGACTCAGCACACCTGCAACTGCTCGAAAGGGCAACTTGATGGCAGGGGGCGCAATGATTTTTGCAGTGCTATTGACGCTGTTTTATCCAATTGCAGGAGCAAACAACAATTACCTATGGATTTTTGCAGGCTTGGCAATCGGTACAGGAATTGGCTTATTGTATGCTTCAAGGGTGGCGATGACTGCAATGCCTGAATTGGTTTCGCTTTTCAATGGCTTTGGGGGAGCGTGTGCGATTGTGGTGTCGGTGGTCGAGATTTACGGCAAATCGGCAGGCGAAATGGCCTTTTCGCAAGAGCTGACCATTTTATTGACGCTTTTTATTGGTAGTGTGGCGTTTACAGGAAGTTTGGTCGCTTACGGAAAATTGAAAGGCAGTCTGGGCGATAAGTCAATTCCGCAAATTGTGAATACAATTGTGGTTTTGGGCATCATCGGAATGATTGGCTATATGTTGATGGGTACGGATGTGAATATGACCTTTGTATTTGCATTGTTGGCGGTTTCTTTGGTCTATGGAATTACGTTTGTGATGCCAATTGGAGGAGCAGATATGCCTGTGGTGATTTCGTTGTTGAACTCCTTTACGGGTTTGACGGCTGCAATGGCAGGGATTATTTACGACAATCAAATTATGCTTTTGGGTGGTATTTTGGTCGGTTCTTCTGGAACGATTTTGACCGTTTTGATGTGTGAAGCCATGAACCGTTCTTTGCTGAATGTCTTGATTGGTTCGTTTGGTGGAGGCGGTACGGCTGCAAGTGGCGGCGCAGGTGCAGAGAATCAAGTCGCAAAATCTACGACTC
>JBMYXW010000569.1:0-3065 GCA_049608825.1 Chitinophagales bacterium | reverse complement strand
GTTGTTGTTGCCAATTTGTAGGACATCGGTAAATACATTGTTGCTGCAATTGCTTTTGGAATGGATGATAATGTCTTGATTGTCTATGTTTCCATTGAAAGCTGTGTGTCTGTCCTCTATGACTCCTTCATTGACAAAGGTTGCTTGATTGCTGTGATTTCCTTGATATTCGCTGAACAAGAAGCCTTTGTTGGTGAATGTGCTATTCGTGGCATTGAAGATTCTTGCTTTTACCCGAAGGATGGCACAGGGATGGTTGGTAAATTGGGCAGGAGGTAAAGGTGGGTTGCCCATACCTGAAAAATCCGACAAAGAATTGCCATTTTCGATGCTGAACTGATTGGCCGAGTGAATGGTGAGTTCTGCCCCTGCTTCATTCTCAAAAATATTGAAGTTTTCGATGCCATCCTCTCCAATTTGATTTTGTCCGATGTTGATTTTTCCCGAATTGAAAAACTTGGCTTGGTCGTCAATGGAAATGCCCTTTTTGGTAGCACTATAGACATTGATTTCGCCCCTATTCACAAATTGATTGAAATTCCCTCCTTCAACAGCAATGCCTATTGTGGGTGCGGCATTTGCTCCAATATTGATTTTTCCTTCATTGGTAAAAGTATTCGCATTGCAGGCAATGCCCCACGAACCACCTTCCAAAAAAATCTGCGCCATAGTGGTATTGTTAAAGCCCGCTTGACTGACGATGCCATTGGAGCTATAGTCGGAAACAACTATTTTTCCGTCGTTGGTGAAAGGCGCAAAACAAACGACACCTGAAGAAAGTCCTTTGATTTGGATGTCTCCACCTACTTGGTTGTGAAAAGCTGCAAAAACAATGATTCCTCGTGCCAAAAAATAAAGGGGGTCAATGGTGATTTTTCCCGCATTGTTGAAAGTCTGATAGTTTCGGATTCCAGCGTTGAGGATATTGGACATCTTGATTTCAGCAATTGGTTTGTTGGTGAAAGTACCTTCGTTTCTGATTCCACTGTTGTCTGGTCCTCCTCCGCCTATGTCATTGATATTGATTTTGCCGCTGTTCTCAATCGTTCCTTCATTGAGAATGCCATTTAGGGGAGCATCTTTGATGTTGAGAATAGCGTTACCTTGAATGGTCAGCTTTGCCCCACTTTTGACGGTCAAGGATTTGATATTTACAATAAGAATGGATGGAATTTTGGGGTCATTGGTCACATCGGGAATGTCGACTTCATCCGTGGTACTGGGTACACCATTGGGGTTCCAATTGGAGGCAGTATTCCAATTGTCACTGCTTGTGCCTATCCATGTTTTGTCTTGAGCAGAAAGGGAAGAATTTTGGAGGAGAAGGGTGATTAGCAAAAATTGAATAATGCCTTTCATGGTGTTGTTATTTTTGAGGTTACACAATTAATGGATGGTCACTGAACAAATTCAAATTAAAAGCTCAAATGCAAATTCAAGCAATACTATGTAACAATAGTTCGTGGTAAAAATACAAATAATGAAAATTCAGAAGATTAATTTTTTCTTTTAATTTTCAGTATTTTCTACAAAAAAAAAGGTAAAAGTCTGATTTTTGATAATCGCTAAACATCAAAAGACTTTTACCTATGAGCTTCGAAGAACTCACACGCACAATATTGGAGAAAATGCCTGAGCTAAACAAGTCAAAACGGGATTTTTTAGTCCATAATTTTAAGCTGCAATGTCAGCTTCGGGGGCGGCATAATTTTCTGAACATGGCTCGGTATGGAGGAAAAAATGAAAGTACTTACAGGAATAATTATTCCTTTGATTTTGATTTTCCCTCTTTCAATTGTGAATTGATAAAAAGTTATTTTTCTGATGATTGTGCAATTGCTTTTGACCCAAGTTACATCCGTAAATCAGGCAAATATACGCCTGGAACTGGCTACTTTTGGTCAGGGTGTGCTGGCAAAAATGTATGGGGCTTAGAAATAGGAGGCTTCGCAGGTGTTGATATAGATGAAAACAACGCTTTACATTATATGGCACATCAAACCATGTTTGATAAAGAAATCCATGGTAGTTTATTGAAATATTATGCGAATTTGGTTCTCAAGGAAGCAGAGAATATTTTGAAGGTTTCAAATTACTTATTAGTAGATGCTTTTTTTTCACGAGAACCTTTTGTAAGCAAAGTATATAATGCAGGTTTAGAGGTGGTTAGTCGTTTAAGAGATGATGCAGATTTGTTATATCCTTATACGGGACCACACCCAAAACGCCGAGGGCCCAAAACGAAGTGGGTAGGTAAATTTGATGCAAAGAATCTGAATAAGGCTTATTTTACTTGTTGTTTGGTACAACAGGATAAAGATAAGGGAGAAAACTATGAACTATATGAAGGAACTGTCTACTCTAAAGCACTTAAACGCTTTATCAAAGTAGTGGTTCAATACAAATTAGATGAACAAGGAGAGATGAAATCTTATAAACTTTTCTTCTCTACTGATACGCAGTTATCGGGCGTAATGGTCTTCCTGCTCTATAAAATGAGATTCCAAATTGAGTTTTTATATAGAGATGCCAAGCAGTTTACAGGATTGGAACATTGTCAAAGCAGAAATGAGCAGAAACTTGATTTTCATTTCAATACTTCTCTGACTACTGTTTCCTTAGCCAAAGCAGCTTATCATCTCGATAAGCCCATTGAAGAAAGGAAATCTTTCTCTATGAGAGATATTAAAACACAGATGTTCAATGAGTTGATGATGAATATAATAATTAAGGAATGTGGGATTTTCCCGAACAGTCCAAATATTCAAAAAGCCCGTGTAAAGGTTATAAATTTGGGCAAAATTTATCATATGGCGGTTTGATTTTACCTCCTTTTTGGATTTTTTGCTGAAAAATAAAGGCCATTTTACTGCAATAGCTTATCGAGTTCTCAAAAAATAGTCCTCGACCTTTAATTCTTATGTATAAAATCACCACGAACTATTGTTAAAACAAATCCGCAATAAACCGCAACCCTTCCATTGTCAAATTCCTGTCCACCATTTCAAAATCATCTTCCAACTCTGTCAAAATTCGAGACAGACCGCCTGTGGCAACAGCCATAT
>JBMYXW010000568.1:0-3069 GCA_049608825.1 Chitinophagales bacterium | reverse complement strand
GAATCAAATGCCCAAACTCCGACTTTTTGGAGTGTTCTTCCAAGGCTGGAATTCCATCACTTTTGCCATTGAAGTATTTTTCTCGCTGTTTTTGGTTTCTCCACAGAGTTGCCAATAGGAATTTTCTAAAGAGGTCAATTCTTAATGTTTTGTAGAGTCTTTTTAGCCTTTTGGAATTGCCTACTGCGTAATAGGATTGAGGGAGTAGTTTTTGAGTCGGCAAAGCAAAACCTGTAAAGGCAAATATTCCTGTAATGTACATGTTGATTATCCATCCGTTGATGATTGCATACAGCCAGAGTTCATTCTGTACCATGCGAATATTGCCCAATAACATATAGGATTGGAAAATCAAAAAGATAGATAAAAGTAGGAAGACTATTTTCTTTAGCATGGGTTTTGTGTCTTTGTTAAATCATAAATTTCGTAAATTTTATTGCTTTACTAACAATCAGCCCTCCAATTTGAATAAAAAAGAATCCCTCATTCGTCCCTTCAACTCAAAATGATTGTGAAGAATCTCCTCCAAAACAAAGCCCGTTTTCTCCACTACTCTTTTGGAGGCGAAATTTTTGGTGTCACAAGTTGCTCTAATTACTTCAACACCAATTCTAGTTTTTGCATACGGAATCAACCCTTTTACAGCTTCGGTAACATACCCCTTATTCCAATACAAGGGATTCAAAATATAACCAATCTTTGCTTCTTTGGCATTGTTTTTTTCTACAAAAACACCACAACCTCCAATCGGAATTTTATGCTCTTTGGATTCAATGCAGAGTTCGTGGGTTAAGCGAGGAGTTTTATCTATCCAATCCAAGGCATTCTGTAGAAATGCTTGTGTATCTTCTATCGTATTCGGTCCCCAATTCTGAAACTGTACCACTTCTTCTTGTTTGGCATATTCGTGGATATAGTCCAAATCTTGAAGGGTAAATTCTCTGATGAGGAGTCTTTTGGTTTGAAATAGAATGGTTTTGTTTTTCATTTGAAATGACTTTTTATTTTTTTGTATTCAATTAGCACAGTTAAAATTAAATAAAAGGCAGCTTTCACCGAAGATTCCAATAATTTATAAAGAACCCTTACTCCAACCACCAAAACCCCAACAATCTGCATCTAAGCAATAGAAAGCAATCCATTTCATTAACCAATCTAAATGCTTGTTCAAATGAAAAAAATATTTATATTTTCTCTTTTATTGATATTCACTCAATTCCAATCCGTTTTTGCCCAAAGAAATATATGTGGGACAGTCATAGACCAAAGCAGTGGAGAAGCATTGATTGGTGCAAAAATCACCTTGAAAGGAACATTGATTGGCGCACTGACAGACATTGAAGGCAAATATTGTATAGAAATTCCTGCAGAATTGGATGCTGATGAGTTGATTTTCGCCTATATAGGTTTTGAATCTAAAACCGTCAAGATTGCAGATGGCAATACGGTAAATGTGAATTTGAAGGAAAGCGAAGTTGTATTGGAGGACTTGCTAACGGTGGAATACAAAGGTGCTGGAAGCAGCAGAGCGTCGACTTCAAAGAAAAAAAGAAAATCTTCTACCTCTACAATGTCTGTGCCACCGTCACCACCGACTGCTCCGCCATCGGTTGTTCGAGCGTACAGTGCAAGTTCAACTGGTCCAGCTTCCGAAAAATCGGTTAGAAGGATTGCCCCTACTAGTTCTATACGAACAAAAGATGTGAGTGATTTTAAAGAAAGCCCGAAACCAAAAACAAGAGCTTTTGACAAGATATCGTTGGGGAAATCAACAGATTCGTATATGACCATGCCTTCAGATGAAATGTCATCGAGTTATGAGCCAGCAGCAAGAGCAGGCTTGTTGACAGCAGGTGAGGTCAATGATTTTAGTAAGTGGACGATGTGGCAAGATTTAGCGGAGCTTGAATTGAAGCGATATCAAAATACTTGGCGGTTTTTTACCCAAAATCGCTATACCGTTCAGGTCAGTACCAAATCGGGAAAACCGATTGTCGATGCTAAAGTGCGTTTGTTGTCTTCAAAAAAAGCAATTCATTGGGAGGCAAAAACAGACAATACTGGCAAGGCAGAGCTTTGGCTGCAAATGTTTGGAGAACCTGCAATTGATAGTGATAAATTGAAGGTAGAAGTGAAATATGAAGGAAAGACGGAAACGGTGAAAAATCCAAGTCGCTTTCAGGACGGTATCAATTTCATTAAAATGGAAGCGAACTGCCATAAGCCCAAACGCACCGATGTACTGTTTGTGGTGGATGCAACGAGTTCGATGGGAGATGAAATCAACTACCTCAAAGCGGAATTGAAGGATGTCATCACACAGGTATAGTCTCAAAGAACGGACTTGGACATCAACTTGGGAAGTGTTTTTTATAGAGACAAAGGCGATAAATATTTGACCAAAAAATCGAACTTTTCTACTCGCATTGACGAAACGGTGCAATTCATTCAAAGCAACCGAGCAGCAGGTGGAGGAGACTACGAAGAAGCAGTGGAGGAAGCTCTTCGAGTGGGGATTGAAGATATGAAGTGGAGCGAAGACGCAGTGGCTCGGTTGTTGTTTTTGGTATTGGATGCGCCTCCACATGCTACTGTTGAAGTCAAAAAGCAATTGAATGAACTTAGTCAAAAAGCAGCTGCAAAGGGGATTCGTATTGTGCCTATTGCGGCAAGTGGTATTAATAAAAGTACGGAATATTTGATGCGTTCTTTGGCTTTGGCAACGAATGGAACATATACGTTTTTGACCGACCATAGTGGGGTTGGAGGTTCGCACATTGCGCCAAGTACGGATGATTACGATATGGAATTTTTGAACGACCTTTTGATACGGTTGATTGACCAATTTACGCAAACGCCTGATTGTGGAGAAGATACTCAATTGGCTGAAGCTGCAAAAACAGAACCGATATCGGATGAGGTATTGGAGATTCTTAATTTTTATCCAAATCCTGTGGTGAATGAATTGACTATTGAATTGAAGGTGGTGGTGAAGGAGTTGTTTATTGCCGATTTGTCGGGCAAGATTTTGCAGCGTTTGGAAAAATTGCAGGAAGGGAAAGTGTTGGT
>JBMYXW010000567.1:0-3070 GCA_049608825.1 Chitinophagales bacterium | reverse complement strand
CTTAAACGTAAAAGCAACCGCACATTGCGCTCCTACTTTCAACAAATTTTTCGATGATTTTTTCAAAGGAGAATTTCCAACAACTGAAACTTCAAGCCGACATACAGGCGTAAACATTTCTGAAAGCGATGCAGACTTCTTGATTGAAGTAGCCCTTCCTGGATTGGAAAAAGGCGATTTTGATGTAAATGTTGAAGCAGATGTTTTGACCATTTCTGCCAAGCGAAAAGCGGATAACAAAGAAGAAGGCGAAGGAAACGGTAGAAAATACACTCGCAAAGAGTTCAATTTCACCAGCTTCAAGCGTTCTTTTTACCTTCCCGAAAATGTAAACAGTGATGATATCGCCGCCAACTACAATAACGGCATCCTTTCTTTGAGCTTACCAAAAGTAGTGAAAGAGGAAGTAAAGCCTAAAACGATTGAAATTTCGTAAGGAAAAGTGTCTGATTCGTGGAAGTGAGAAGCGAGGTGTTAGAAGTGGGATTTTAATACAGTGTACCTCACATCTCTGTTCCCTCTTCCAAAATCCAATAAAGGTTTAATAGGAATAATAGTTTCCCATTCATGGGATTGATTTAGGTTGAATTGAATGAAGGTAAAGGCGGCTAACTGTAAAAAGTTAGTCGCCTTTTTTGGTTCAAGTTTTAGACAAAAAAATGTAACATATAATTCAATTATTTACAAAGTATTGTTTGCATTGAAGTTTTGAATTCTCCTTACACTTGTTCCACTTCCACTTGACTAAATTCAACCATACCTGCGCCTTCTACATTTGTCACACAAAGAGAAACCTTGGTTGTTGTAGATGGCGAAATGTAAGCAATAGCTTCAGGATATGCCGAATGATGTAAAGTGCTTGGTACTAATATTTGTGAGCCAATATCACCAATATTTGCACCCGATTCCAGATTCTTGAATTGATACGTTAGCATGAAATTTCCCTTTTTATTGGCAAGACGAGCCTTACCAGTTAATTTGTAGGTTTTTCCTGCTTGTAGTGTAATCGTTGCACCCTCTCGGCTTATGGCTGAACCTTTCAAAAACAAATCTTGATCTAATGGAAGAACAGCACCCACTTCTGGATTCACCACTTTGCCACCTCTAAAATGTGCTTTGCTTGCTTCTATATCATTGTCGGCAGCTTTAGTATTCCAAATTTCGGTAAAGTAAGAGATGTGATTGATAGCACTTTCTAAACCCAATTGCCCATAACTATTGTCACCTGCTCCCAACAACCTACCATCTTCCAATTGTACAATCCAAGCATATTGGTGAAGAGTATGACCTGTCGTTTTTAGTCCAACTATCTTTGCTCCACTTGTATTTAGCGGCGCAGGCATAAAATAACGGTACTCTCCTGTGCTATTACCTGATGTATAAGAACCCGTTGCTCTCAATCCATGTGAGCCATAACCACTTGTCCACATTTTTCCATCTGTTGAAACAACAGCAATGCAAGATTCAATATGACTACCCGTTATCATTCCATGGGCTGCCTTACCTTGAAACCCAAGAGCTGTTCCAGAGTTTTCGGCATCTGCACCAGGAAAGGCAAACAATGGTTTCGTGAATTTTGTGGCAGTCGTCGTTGTGCCGTCTCCAACTTGTCCATAGTTATTCAATCCAGTAATATAAAAATCATTTTGGGCATCAATTGCTATCGAATTTGAACCTGCCCCTACATCAAACCAACGCCAATCCGTTTTTCCTGTTGATTCCTGTGTCCAATTTATATAAGGACTTGTAGTATTACCCAATCCAAGTTGTCCATAACCATTTCCGCCTGTTCCCCATAAGGTATGGTCAGATCGTAACAAAAGCGCATGACCATACGTATTGTTGTCATCTATTAGAGCAGCTTTTATATCTACCACATTGGTAAACGTTGCTACTTTTTGTGGTGTAGATTGGTTGGTTGTATTACCAATCCCCAAATGCCCTCTGTCATTCATTCCCCACACATATAGTTGCCCCGTATTGTCAATTGCATAAACAGAGGTGTATCTTGGGGAGTTGACATAAGCTCTTGTAATCACAATTGCCTTTTTGTCTTTCCCAGTAGGTAGAAGTGCAGCGGTAGGTACATCTCTATTCTTTGTATCTCCCGTACCAAGCTGTCCGTATCCGTTGTATCCACAACCATACATGCGACCATCTGTACCTAAAAAGTGCATACATAGAACGGCATCACTTGCCTCTTTAGGATGGACAGGTGCACCAATCAATTCTGCTATTTGAACATTGTTGTCTTCAAACCATTGGATTTTTGTAGGAATATTCCGTTTGATAGTGTCTCCATGCCCCAACACACCAGATGAATTGAGCCCCCAACTATATACTTCGCCTGCTGCTGTGCGTGCATAGGCACAAAGATGGTTGTAAGATAATTCCACAAAAGGGGAATCACTTGGATTCTTCACTGGAATAGAGTGAAATCTATAAGTGGTGTTTGAATCTGAAAATGGTCTATCACCTTGACCAGAGGCATACAATTCGCCATTCGAGATAAACATAAAACCTAGTGCGCCTTGTTGTGTATGGCGGTTGGGCAAAATTAATCCTGTTTGTTTTGTCATAATAATAAGTAATTGAATTGGTTAATAGATTTAGTATAAAAAAATAAATATTTAGTGAAAGGTTGCTATTTGACTTCAGTAGTAAATAATGCATATTCAATCAAAGTAGGACGGAATTTATTCCGTTCATAGACAAACTACTCGGATTAAAGTCCAAGCTACTGCTCTATGAAAAAATAATTGCGAAACCTAATTCTATATTACTTTGATATTACAGTTGCAAAGATAAAGTGTGCTAATTTTTTTGACATCCCCCTAAAATGCAAATCATCTACCTCAAAAGTGCAAGTAGGATGAAGGCACTTTTCCAAATCGTTTCTTGAATAATTGAGAAAAATAAGTAGGTTTTTGAAAGCCTACGTTGTAGCATACTTCTGATATAGTTGTATAAGATTTATTCTTTAATAGCTGTTCTGCAATGAGCAAACGAATTTCATTTATGTATTTGGATGGGGTAAACCCTAAAATGGATTTGATTTTGTAATGAAGAT
>JBMYXW010000566.1:0-3080 GCA_049608825.1 Chitinophagales bacterium | reverse complement strand
ATTCTGGTTTGCCGTCTGCTGCATCAAAAACTGCACGGTCAGACGCACTCCACTCACTCATTTCTTTACCATCGTTTTTCTTCATCATTGCCAAAGCCGCTTTCAATTCAGGAATTTCCTTAAATTGACGACGTACTTCTTGAATCATGTCCATTGCTGCACGACCTACTGCATTCATCGACAAAGCAGAGAACAAGAATGGTAACATACCACCTACTAATAATGCTGCCATTACTCTAGGCTCGGTCAAATCAATTCCTTCCAACTGGTTGTTTGGATTGTTCAAATTGTACGAAGTAATAAATGCTGCAAACAATGCCAATGCAGTCAATGCTGCTGAACCAATTGCAAAACCTTTACCAATCGCTGCTGTCGTATTACCTACTGCATCCAATTTATCGGTACGCTGACGTACTTCTTTGGGCAATTCTGCCATTTCTGCAATACCACCTGCATTATCCGAAACAGGACCGTAAGCATCTACTGCCAACTGGATACCTGTATTTGATAGCATCCCAACTGCTGCAATAGCGATACCGTACAAACCAGCAAAGTGGTGTGCGCCAATAATTGTAGCCGCCAAAACAAGAATTGGTAAAGCCGTTGATTGCATTCCTACACCCAAACCAGCGATGATGTTCGTTGCTGCACCTGTGATAGACTGATCCACAATACTTTGTACTGGCTTAGTTCCTGTTCCTGTATAAAACTCCGTAATCATACCAATCAACAAACCACCAACAAGACCAAAGATAACTGCGATGAATACACCTAAGCTATTGTAAGTCAATCCATCGAAAGTCCATTCTGCTGGCAACATAAAGTTAGTTGCAAAATAAGTTGCTGCAATCATCAATCCTGCTGCAACAAACTCTCCTCTGTTCAATGCTTTTTGTGGGTCGCCACCTTCAGCTACTTTCACAAAGAAAGTACCGATGATAGAAGTAATAATACCAATACTTGCCAAAACTAAAGGCAATAATACTGCTGATAAATTATCAAAATTATCCGCCCATACAGCACCACCATTCAAAGTTGCATCTGTAATAAATGCTGCACCCAATACCATTGTACCAATGATAGAACCTACATAAGATTCAAAAAGGTCAGCACCCATACCTGCTACGTCACCTACATTGTCACCAACGTTATCCGCAATTGTTGCAGGATTCAAGGGGTGATCCTCAGGAATACCAGCCTCTACTTTACCTACTAAATCGGCACCAACATCAGCTGCTTTGGTATAAATACCACCACCAACACGGGCAAATAAAGCGATAGAAGACGCACCAAAAGAAAAGCCAGTCACTACTGTAATCACTTTATTGATGTTCCAAGCAACGCCATTAACTTCCATTCCACTATAGACTAAGAAAAGTGATCCAAGTCCGAATAAACCAAGACCAACAACTCCCATTCCCATAACTGCACCACCTGCAAAAGCAACTTCCAAAGCTTTTCCTAAGCTGGTTCGTGCTGCATTGGTGGTTCTAACGTTTGCTTTTGTAGCGACTTTCATACCGATGAATCCTGCCAAGGCAGAACAAATCGCACCCAATATAAAGGACACAGCTACTAAAGGTGAAGAATTTGGTGTATTACCACTCACTCCCAAAAGGATTGCTACAATAATCACAAAAATAGAAAGCACCTTGTATTCTGCCTTCAAAAATGCCATTGCACCTTCTTCAATACTATTGGCTATGCGAGCCATTTTATCTGTCCCTACTTCTTGACCTGCTACCCATTTGGATTTCCAGAAGGTATATAGCAGAGCTAATATACCAAATACTGGAATTAACATTGTAATCGTATTCCCCATAACTTATGTTAATTTAATTAATTATATTATGATTATTTTTCAAGATATTAATTTCAAGGCGCAAAGTTATTAATTTGAGTTTGCTTTATACAATGATGTTTGTATTTTTTTAAAAGTTGGAGAGGTAAATCAAGGTGAAAAGGAGGAATAGGGTCACAAAAGGTAGGATGTAACGGTGAATCAGTTCGCCATTCATGTAGAGAGTTCCGATTGCAGCAAACATCAAAAGGGACAGAAAGACAAGAGCTAAGAATTGTGAGCCTGTTGTCCAAAGCATAAAAACTGCTATGATTTCAAAAACTCCCAAAATAGGTGCAAACCATTCGGGATATCCCCATGTCAGAAAACGGTCTGTCATATTTCCTGTGAGTTTGTTGATACTTGACCATAAGAATAGAATGGATAAAAGGAGTAGTAGAATAGGAATTGTTGAAGTGGGCATGTTTGGTTGATTTTTGTAGTGAGTGATTGAAGGAGGAAGATAATAACAAAAGACGAGGAGACCAAGAAAAACGGATATCTAAATTTAATGTTTTTTTTTGCCTAAATTGAAGGAAATACTTTACACATCCCAAAAGTTTATTGAAGCGAATTAGAACAATATTAGACTTGATATATTATTTGCAAGGCTATTTGAATCGATTTTTTTTTGTAAAAAAAATATCCTACTACAACATGGTTTCTATAATGACTATTTGACACTTGTTTTGCAGACCAAAAAATAATTTACTTTCTATCTCTTTTTAATATTTCCGCTTTTGCTTTCCATATTTCTGCTTCGACTAAATTACCTGCTCTTTTTTGAAATTCAGCATATTCAGTGTAGCGTTTGCCATAAAAGGCAGCATTTTGACTTCCAATTTTTAAATCTAAAAAATCACTTTCTGACTTCAATACAGCAATCTTATATGGTTCGTATTGAAGGAAATTTTTCATTAAGACAACGGCTTCACTCCAATTTTTTTGTTGGTCGGCAGATTGAATCAAAGGCTCATAATAGACTTTGTAAGGAACCACATAATCTGCGTGTCGTATATTGTTTTTTTTGCTTTGCAGAAAAATTCCTAAAGCTAACAAGAGCGTTATTCCCAATACTATCCAGCCTTGTGTGGATTTTCTTTGCTGATACAACCAAAAAAATGTATAGGCTGCAAATGGAATGATTGTGGCTTGAAGAGGCATTCGCAAACGTGCTAAAGCATAGAAAAAGGTGAGTAAAGCGATTTGAATCAGAACGAACCAAAATAAAGGTCGCCAA
>JBMYXW010000565.1:0-3081 GCA_049608825.1 Chitinophagales bacterium | reverse complement strand
GCTTACCAAAAAGCAACCATCGAAACTTGGGGCAATCAAATTCGCTTGGGCTTTTCAGCTATTGGAAATGGGCAAGTTTATTGGTTTGCGGTCAAAACAAGCCCGCCAAATATCCAAGACGACCGCACTATATTGAAGGAATACCTCACCAATTTGTACAAAGATTTCAGCCATCCCATCCCTGCAATTTTAGCCGCTACACCCATCGGAAACATTCACAAAGCGGATATGTACGACTTCAAGCCGATTCCAAAATGGCACGAAGGAAAAGTTTGTTTGATTGGAGATGCTGCCCATGCCATGACTCCAAATATGGGGCAAGGTGGCGGTCAAGCAGTAGAAGATGCTTATTTTTTGATGAAAAGTTTTGAAGCGAATCAAGTTGCTGATTTCCATGCAATATTTGCTCATTTTCAAGCCAAACGCTTCAAAAAGGTGAAGAGGATTGTGAATACTTCTAAGCAGATTGGCGACATGGCACACCTCAAATATGGGCGCAGCTTGCGGAATTTTATGTTTCGATTATTGCCTCAAAGTTTGGCAGAGAAGCAGATGGAAACAATTTACGGAATTGATTATTGAAGTCCAGCAAGAGATATATAAATGACAACCTATGAAGTCCGTTAGGACTTGAATATTTGCAGAAAAAGAAGGAAAGGAAACAACGGAACTCCATCGGAGTTCAACCCAAATTCAATCGGTAAACACTACTTTGGTTCAACTCCTACTGGAGTTGTGTGCGTCTCCGCTTTCATTTTCTACAAATATTTGACTCCCAAAGGAGTCCTAAAAAACTACCACTTATTGAGTTTATGCTATAATAGGCAGTGAATCTACCCACGCCTCTAACCAACATCAAGTTATTTCCATTTGAGTTTTTAGTTCATTCAAAATTGTAGAGGTACTTACATACCCAAAGTGTGCATTAAAAACCGCATTTCATAATCCAAATCCTCAATGGTTTTTTGGACAGATTTACCCGTTCCATGACCACTATCATAATCCATATAGAGCATAATCGGATTGATTTGCCCTATATTGTTTTGCAGAGCCGCCACCATTTTTTTGGCGTGAAGTGGATCCACACGGGTATCGTTTTCTCCAGCCTTAAACAAGGTTGTTGGCAAGTCTATTCCCATCCGAATATTATGATAAGGAGAGTAGGACAATAGGTAACGGAAATCGGCTTCAACATCGGGATTACCATATTCTGGAATCCAATAACGGGCAATCAAAAACTGATGGTAGCGAATCATGTCCAACAAAGGCACTGCACATATTGCAGCTTGAAAAAGGTCTGGGCGTTGGGTAATAACTGCTCCAATCAACAATCCACCATTGCTTCCACCTTCTATGGCGAGTTTTTTTGAGTTTGTATATTTTTCTGTAATCAAATATTCACCTGCTGCAATAAAATCATCGAAGCAGTTTTGTTTTTTGAATTGCATTCCGTCTTTGTGCCAATTCTCACCATATTCGTCACCGCCCCTGATACATGCCAAAGCATAAACTCCTCCACGATTGATAAATGGTGCATAAGCCCCCACAAAAGACGGATAACGTCCAACATTGAAGCCTCCATAAGCGGTCAATCGAATGGGATTTGTGCCATCCAATTCGAGGTCTTTTCGATGCACCAAAAACAAGGGTACTTTCGTGCCATCTTTTGAAGAATAAAACACCAACTTGGATTCAATATTGCTCATATCCACAGGCGTACTTTGCTGGTGGAAGAATGTCCATTCCAAAGTGCTACCATCCAGCTTGTAAATAATGGCAGGATTGGTGAAGGTTGTAAAGCCCACAAAAACAGTATTGGAGTGGTGGTGGTAACTTATGTAAGATACATTCCCTTCAATCGGCAAAGGCAATTCTTTCAAAAACTCACCTTCTTTGGTATAGAGAAACAAGCGACTTAGGACATTCTTTTTTTCTTGGGTGATGATATAGTCTTTGGTCACTTGATAATCCTGCAATACAACATCCGTTTTTTCGCCAATCAACTCTCGCCAATGTTCAAAAGTAGCTTGAGATTTGTCTGCCGCCATCAATTTGAAGTTCGGAGCTTCGTGATTCGTGAAAAAATAGATGGTGTCATCAATGGCATTGGGATGTGCTCTCGATGTTTTGCTGCTGAACAGTTCGATGGCAGGTGATTCTTCGGACTTGCGAAAAGGCAACATCTGAATCGTATTGGAATTGAAGTCGGCTTCTGATATGAAGCTTACATCACTGAATTTGGCATCCCAAATATTCGTAAAATCTTTGGCATCTTTGGGCGCAATAATGAAGACATCCTGCTCATGAGGAGTTCCTAATTGATGAGAATAGGTTCTAAGGGGCGTTTGATTTTCGAGCATTTCTATACTGCCCTTGGTGATATAAGCATGTCTTCCATCTCTACACCAATCAAAACCTCTGAGGTTGGGAATCGCATCAAATAATTGGTCACCCGATTCAATGTCTAAAATATAATACGTCTGTATTTCTGCCCCTTTTGTCTGACAGCCAATCGCTATTTTGTCGTTTTGATGGCTCACCGACATACCCAAAATAGCCGTTTGCCCCTCTGAATCTATTACTGTTGGGTCAAACAACAGTTTTTCTTCTCCTTCAATAATCGTAAACAATTTGAACTGAGGTTCTCCTTTTTTGCGACGTTGAAAAAACTGTTTGTCGCCTCGAAAAAAGATGGGTGAAGTAATGTCTCGATTGATATAGGTCTCTAATTCTTCTTTCACCCCCTCAATCGCTGGACAATTCGCATCCAAATAATCAATAGTAGCGTTGTGTTGTTCCGCAGTCCATTCTATAACTGAATCATCGTTTTTATCTTCCAACCATTGATAACAGTCGGTTAGTCGAGTATCGTGCAATTCGTTAATAACGGCTTGAGAAGGAGTGTTTGGCGGATTAAAAGTATTGGAGTCTATTGGGTTTGTCATATTGAAAGTTCTCATCGGATGAATAAGTAACGGTAAAAAATATTTTACACTGTAAACTCTAATTGCGACAAATCAATAAATGCTTGAAGTCTTTGGTCGATTTCTTCTTGGGATAAATCGACCATTCTTTGTGTAC
>JBMYXW010000564.1:0-3081 GCA_049608825.1 Chitinophagales bacterium | reverse complement strand
AAGGGGAGCACAAGCATCTACAAAAAGTATTCATTACAGGGGTTTCTAAATTGGCAAAAGTGTCTGTTTTTTCGGGTATGAACAATGTGGATGATTTGAGTTTGATGCCCGATTTGAACGATTTGGCAGGGCTAACACAGGAAGAAGTCGAAAGCAATTTTGCGGATTATTTGGCCGCTTTGGGGAAGCGTTTCAATTTTTCTTCTCATGAGGCTTTGATGGAAGCAGTTAAACATTGGTACAATGGCTATACTTGGGATGGAAAGAACCGCATTTACAATCCTTATTCGATTGTACATCTCTGCAATCGTTTGGAGTTCAACAATTATTGGTATAGGTCTGGAACGCCTACTTTATTGGTGGATTTGATTGTGCGAAGAGCGAGATTGAGGAATAAAGACCTGAAAACGGAACCTACAGAGTATGAGAACGTGAAGGTGGCGGCAACAGTATTTGAAGCTGCTGAATTGGACAATTTGAGTGTGGAAGGTTTGTTGTTTCAGACAGGTTATTTGACCATTACCAAAATTGAATACGAAGATTTAACGCCCTATTATACGCTCAACTATCCGAATCACGAAGTTCGTTGGTCGTTTTCTGCCAACATTCTCCAAAAATACGCCAAAATTCCCCGACACGAAATTCAGACAGGAGCTTTGATGATGCACCGAGCTTTGCGAAAATTCAATAAAGCCAAATTTTTGAAACTACTACGGGCTTATTTTGCAGTGATTCCCCATCAATTACGAGAAAGTGCCAATGAAGCCTATTTTCATTCTTTGTTTCAGATGGTTTTTACTTTGATAGGCATCGAAATGTTGTCTGAGCGTTCTACAATAGATGGGCGAATTGATGGTGTGATTGAGTTTGACGATAAATTGTACATCATTGAGTTCAAATTTGCTCGAAAGGGAACGGTAGAAACTTTGGTCAAACGAGCATTGAACCAAATCAAGGAGAAGGAATATGTCAATGCTTATACGACCAAAAACAAGACGATTTATTTGATGGGGGTTGGTTTTTTGGAGAAGAAAAAAAAAGGTATGAAACATTCTAAGTTGCACATTGATTGTGAGATAGAAGATTGGAAATAAAAAAGGTGTTCCATCCTTCAATGAAACACCTTCACTACAATTACTAAAAATAGACTACAAAAGTTTCTAAAACTTTTGTAGTCTAAGTTTGAGTTTGAGTTTAAAAATTACTCCAACCCAGCTCCCTTCTTAATCTCCTCCACCACACTCGGATCCAACAAAGTTGAAGTATCTCCCAAATTAGAAGCATCCCCACTCGCAATTTTCCGCAAAATTCGGCGCATGATTTTGCCCGACCGAGTCTTGGGCAAACCACTGACCACCAATACCTTATCAGGCTTCGCAATTGGGCCAATTTCTCTCGTCACCACAGCTCGAACCTCTTTGGAAAAAGCAACTGCATCTTCCACCACTTTATCAGCAATAATATAGGCGTAAATGCCCTGACCTTTGATGTCGTGTGGATATCCGACTACAGCCGATTCCACCACATTCGGATGTTCGTTGATGGCATTTTCTACCTCAGCCGTACCCATTCTATGACCCGAAACATTGATGACATCATCGACTCGACCAATGATTCGATAAAAACCATTTTCGTCTCGGCGTGCACCATCCCCTGTAAAGTACTTATTTTCAAAGGAACTGAAATAAGTCATTCTACAACGGTCATGGTCGCCATAAGTCGTGCGAAGCATGGAAGGCCAAGGAAATTTGATACACAAAAGCCCTTCAATACCATTTTCTTCCAATTCGTTGCCGTCCTTATCAACCAAACAAGGCTGAATACCAGGCAATGGTAGTGAGGCATAAGTTGGTTTGAGTTTGGTTACATTGGGAATTGCAGTGATTTGAATGCCGCCTGTTTCGGTTTGCCACCAAGTGTCGACAAGTGGGCAGTTTTTCTTGCCGATGTGGTCGTAATACCAATGCCAAGCCTCCTCATTAATTGGCTCACCCACCGTTCCCAAAGTCTTCAAACTGTCCAAACTATACGGTTCTACATACTCCAAACCCTTCGCCATCAAAGCACGAATCGCTGTTGGAGCCGTATAAAATTGATTCACTTTGTGTTTGTCCACCACTGCCCAAAATCGTCCAGCATCGGGATAGGTCGGCACACCTTCAAACATCACCGTCGTTGCGCCAGCCGCCAATGGGCCATACACTATATAAGAATGTCCTGTAATCCAACCAATATCTGCCGTACACCAATAAACATCGTTTTCTTCATACTGAAATACATTCACGAAACTGTAATAAGTGTAAATCATATAGCCCGCTGTTGTATGCACGACTCCCTTAGGCTTGCCCGTCGAACCAGAAGTGTATAGAATGAAAAGCATATCTTCTGCATCCATCACTTCAGCAGGGCAGTTGTCATCTACTTTTGCCATTTCTTCGTGCCACCATTTGTCACGTCCTTCTTTCATGGTCACATTGCTGTTGATTCTTTGGTAAACAATGCTCGTTTCGATTGAAGGAGTTTGTTCCAAAGCGGCATCTGCAATGCCTTTCAAATCCACCGTTTTTGTGCCTCTAAAAGAACCGTCAGCCGTCAATAGCACATTGCAGGTTGCATCGTTGATTCTATCCGCCAATGCTTGCGCTGAAAAACCTGCAAATACTACAGAGTGAATCGCTCCTACTCTTGCACACGCCAATACTGCAATTGCCAATTCGGGTACCATTGGCATATACAAACAGATTCTATCACCTTTTTTTACTCCATTGTTTTTCAACACATTGGAGAATTTACAAACTTCACTGTGTAGTTCTTGATAAGTAAATGTGCGGATGGCATCGTTGGGGTCGTTTGGTTCCCAAAGAATCGCTACTTTATCCCCTCTTGTTTCTAAGTGACGGTCTAAGCAGTTTTCGGTGATGTTGAGTTTTGCCCCTTCAAACCATTTGACATTCGGTTCATTGAAGTTCCAATCCAAAACTTTGTTCCATTTTTTGTGCCATTGAAAGCTGTCTGCAATTTCTGCCCAAAATCCTTCGGGGTCTTCAATGCTGCGTTGGTAAGTGGTTTGGTATTGTTCCC
>JBMYXW010000563.1:0-3087 GCA_049608825.1 Chitinophagales bacterium | reverse complement strand
GAGATGCTACAAGCATACTCATATTCATAAAAAATAGAACTGATTAGCCCTGCCCCTTTGAAGGGGGCGAGGGTTGCGCCAGTTTTGGCACAATGTCAAATTATTTCTGTTCCACGGTACTTACTAAACAAGAAAACCGAAATTTGCTAAATTTCGGTTTTCCTTTTAACGATTGTTAAAACATAACTAACGTATATGGTTCCAACGGTGCAATAAGAGGAGTGCCTCCTTTCACACATTGTTGTTCTTCCAAATTAAGGAGTGAAATAGACGTGTTTGCTTGAAGTTCTGAGAATTTGTTCATGATAAACTAAGTTTTAAATGAAAAAAAGTAAGAATACCTTTGTTCTAAAGGCATGTCTATACTTTGTAAAGCAAGAACTTCATAAAATGTGAACACAATGTTGAGTCTTTTTTTAATATTTCTAATTTATTTCTCAATCCCCAAAACTCTCAAGCCATTGGTAGTCGCAAAATCAACCAAATGGTCGATATTGTAGTAGTGACAAGTCTCTAGAGCCACACGAAGTTCTGTCCACAAATCACCATCAGAATACGGTTTGTAAACATCCGAAATATTGTCCACACCCATCGCTACCGTCAAACCTCTTGGCAACAATTCGTCGATAGGTGTTACAGAGTTGTGGCTTGGTACCAAACGCTCCGAACGGTCGTGGTCAATCCATGCCGTTGGGCAAGCAATCATCATTAAGTCTGCCTCTTTCATCAAGTCGTAGAGTTCATCACGGTAAGCCTTTGGATGTGCGCCAATCGAAATTCCATGCACCCCTACTACCCTACCGTGCATACCATGTTCGATGGTTTTTCGAGCCAATAGTTCCGTTTCTTTTTCGTCAGGAGAATTGAATTGGTCGATGTGAACATGCGCCATTTTGCCCATAGATTTGGCAGTAGTCAACAAAATGTCCAAATGCTCCTCTTCGTGTCCGTCGTCCTTTGCAGGCAAGCCGCCAATGATGTCGACAAACTGTGCGCCCAAATCGAACCATTCACGAGAAGTAGGATTAATCACCCCCTTCAAAACTTGGTTCACAAATTTGATGTCGATGTCTTTGCCATAATTATCTCTCAAACGAATCGCTGCTTTGATGGATTTGTCTTTCATGATGTCGTCAATGTCAATGAAAGTACCTATAGCCTGTGCGCCTTGCTCCAAAAAAGATTCGGTCGCTTTTGCCATGCGTCCATAAATCTGGTCAACCGTTGATTCACTTTTCATCTTGTCCACGATATACCATTTCTCTTTGAGGTAGGCATTGGTATAAGGAAAAGTTTCTGCATTCAAAGTATAAGCACGGTCTAAGTGATTGTGTGTATTCACCCAACCACCTTTTGCCATGATTTTTTGGGTTACGATTTCTCGTAAATTCCACGGCTGCAAAGAATCATTTTCCATTACGTGTGTGTTTTCAACTCTTGCTGAATTTTGCGTTGCTGTTAAAGTCGTCATAAGAGTATTTGTTTTGAAAAAAGGTTCAAAAAAAAGGCGTTCACTGGAAAAGTGAACGCCTTAATAATATATTTAAGAAATAGAATGTTTTTCGTTGTGGGGGGCTTCAATAGCAGAAACATCCGTAGTCAACAAAGCCTCCAATGCCTCTCGAACTCGTTGGAACCGAAATTCTTCCAACACGTCCTTCATCAATTGCCGTATCTGGTCGTTGCACAAATTGCCGATACTTCCCTCGTGTGTATGGTCTAAATCGTAAGAAGGTTTGAACGTTCCTCCTTCAATGTCCATGCCGATTTGTTTGTAGGCATCTCTAAATGGCACACCTTCAATGACCAATTTATTGACCACCTCCACACTGAACATATACTTGTACATCTCGTCTTCGACCAATCCATCCTTGACGATGATGTGCTGCAATGCATAGTGTGCAATGCCCAGACAGTCTTTCATTTCCTTGAAGACAGGCAAGAAGCTCTCCTTGATAACCTGCAAATCTCGGTGATAGCCCACAGGTAAATTGGTGGTAATCATCGCAATCTCATTCGGCAATGCCTGAATTTTATTGCATTTGGCTCGAATCAATTCAAATACATCGGGATTCTTTTTCTGAGGCATGATGCTCGAACCTGTGGTCAAATCTTTCGGAAGACTCACAAAGCCAAAGTTTTGGCTCATAAACAAGCAGACATCCTGCGCCATTTTTGCCAAAGTCGCCGCCACAGAAGCCAAAGCCGAAGCTACGATTCTTTCCGTTTTGCCACGCCCCATTTGGGCATAAACTACATTGTAGTTCAAGGCTTCAAAACCCAACAAATCGGTGGTCATTTGACGATTCAAAGGAAAGGACGAACCATAACCTGCGGCTGAACCCAATGGATTCTTATTGGAAATTCGGTAAGCCGACTGCAATAAAAGCATATCATCCACCAAGCTCTCCGCATAGGCTGCAAACCACAATCCGAAAGAGGATGGCATCGCCACTTGATAGTGCGTATAGCCTGGCATCAAAACAGATTTGTATTTTTCGCTCTGCTTCAATAGCAGTTCAAAAAGTGGTTCGATGTGTTCGACGACTTCTTGAATCGCATCCCGGGTGAACAGCTTCAAATCCACCAAAACTTGGTCGTTGCGAGAACGTCCACTGTGGATTTTTTTGCCCATATCGCCCAATCGCTCCGTCAACATTCCCTCTACTTGTGAGTGAACATCTTCCATACCTTCCTCAATTTCAAACTCTTCAGCTTGAATTTCACGATAGATATTTTGGAGTTCTTGGGAGAGAAGTTGGTGTTCATCAGAGGGAAGGAGGTCAATACTCTCTAACATTTGGATGTGTGCCAAAGAGCCTAAAACGTCGTGGGGAGCAAGGAAAATATCTAATTCCTTGTCTTTGCCGACAGTAAATTTTTCAATTTCTTTGTTTACTTCAAAGCCTTTTTGCCAAAGCTTCATATTGTGGTGTTGTTTTTTTGAAGCCAATTTAAGTACTGGCTAAATTTCGACAAAGTTAGGGGATTGAATTGAAAAGGGCAAGTTTTTTTGGGGATTTAATTCGACCCGTGCCTTTAAAAAATATTCGCTCACTCCATAGGAGTGTCCTATTTGTAGATAAT
>JBMYXW010000562.1:0-3087 GCA_049608825.1 Chitinophagales bacterium | reverse complement strand
CAAAATTTACGAAAAACTGCTGCATAAACTCCGTTGCTCTCGAATCTCCTTGCCGGTAATTTCCCACTACTTTTTTGAGCTTCAATTCTTCATTGTATGTACTTTTGTACATTCTTTCCAAGCCTCCGCCACTGATAAAAGTCTCGATACAGCCTTTGTTGCCACAATAGCAAAGTGGTCCATTCGGATCAATACTTACATGTCCCCATTCACCTGCGATGCTTTGCAAACCAGTAATCACCTCTCCTTTGTAAACAATTCCTCCGCCACAGCCCGTTCCCATTATCACCCCAAAAACAGAGTCATTTCCTTTTCCTGCCCCCAAAAGTGCTTCTGCCATCGCAAAACAATTGGCATCGTTCTGCATCCCAATCGGACGAGACAGCAAATTCTCCAAATCCTCTTTGACAGGCTTTCCATTCATACAAACGGTATTGCTGTTTTTGAGCAAGCCCGTTTTTTGAGAAATCGCTCCAGGTGTGCCAATCCCAAAAGTATGTGATTCTCCTTCAATATGCCTGACCATGTTGCGGTAAACCAATTGGATTTGATTCAAGATATGCTGATAGCCTTTTTCTTGCTCCGTTCCGACTCGTTCTCGAAAAAGCTCCTCCCCTGTTGTATCCAAAACAACCCCTTCAATTTTAGTTCCTCCAAGGTCAATACCTAATTGGTATTTAGTTTTCCCCATGATTTTTGATTGTATTTTCTGATTCTAATAGAACCTCTAGTGCTTCAATTATTAAGTACTTGACACTTTTCAGTCGAGCAAAAACATTGATAACCAAGCAATATAACAATTCAACAATAGAGCCATTCAGTACTAGTATTATGAGAAATGGTTCAAAAATCACCCCATCGCTTCAATTCCGGGCAACTCTTTTCCCTCCAACAATTCCAACATCGCACCGCCACCTGTTGACACATAACTCACTTCATCCGCAAAACCAAACTGCCGAATTGCAGCAGCCGAATCGCCACCGCCAATCAGCGAATACGCTCCATTTTGAGTAGCTTTTACCACCGCTTCTGCAACCGTTTTAGTGCCTGCTTCAAAATTGGACATTTCAAAAACGCCCATCGGTCCATTCCACAAAATTGTTTTGGATTCTTCAATCACCTTCGCAAAATGCTGTCGGGCATTCGTACCGATGTCCAATCCCATCCAACCTTCGGGAATGCTTTGGCTCGAAGCCATTTCGATATTTGCTTCGTTTGAGAACGCATCTGCAATTACTGAGTCATAAGGAATCAACAATTCCACACCAGCTTCGTTGGCTTTCTGCAAGAGTTCCTTCGCCAAGTCTAATTTGTCGTCCTCACAAAGTGAACCGCCAATTCTTCCGCCTTGTGCCTTGTGAAAAGTATATGCCATACCGCCGCCAATGATGAGTTTGTCCACCTTGTCAAGCATGTTTTCAATCAATAAGATTTTGTCCGAAACCTTTGCACCTCCGAGGATGGCGGTAAAGGGTCGAGCAGGATTGTGCATCACCTTTTGGGCATTTTCCAGTTCTGCTGCCATCAATAAGCCAAACATCCTTTTATCCGCATCAAAAAACTGGGCAACAGTATGCGTTGAAGCGTGCGCTCGGTGTGCCGTTCCAAAAGCATCATTTACATAAATATTGCAGCCCAAACCTGCCAATTGTTTTGCAAAAGCAGCATCGCCCTTCTTTTCTTCAGCATAAAACCGCAAATTTTCCAACAGCAAAACTTCGCCTGATTGTAGTCCATCAACTGCTTTCTGAACTTCTTCGCCAACGCTGTCTGCTACAAACTTTACGTCTTGACCAAGTAGTTTGGAAGCTTCCCCCACCACATTTTTCAAAGAATATTTCTCAGATGCTTCTCCTTTTGGGCGACCCAAATGCGACATCAAAACGACTGCTCCGCCATCCTTCAATATTTTTTGGATGCTCGGCAAAGCACCTTGTATGCGATTGTTGTCAGTGACTTCTAAATTGCCGTTGAGTGGTACATTGAAGTCCACTCTCATCAATGCTTTTTGATTCTTAAAATTGTGATTGTTAATGGTTCGCATTCGAATTTAATTGGTTTTGTGTTTGTTTCGGCTAAAAGCAGGATGGATTTCATTCCGTCCAAATATAAAAAGACTGTTGTTTATTACTACAAAGGTACATGATTTTTCAGCTCTTCTGATTATTGAAACTACAAAAGTCTCCAAGGCTTTTGTAGTTGTTTTATTTTGTTTCTATGAGTTTAGTTGTCGAATGTCCTTCCACAAAAGGAATCAATATGACTTCTCCACCTTTGGCTTCTACAATATCGGCTCCAACGACTTCGTGTTTTTGGTAATCTCCTCCTTTTACCAATACATCTGGCTGAACGAGTTCAATCAAATTGAAGGGTGTGTCTTCTTCAAAAATCACCACTGCATCTACAAATATCATTGCAGCCAAAATCAAAGCTCTGTTATTTTCCGATTGAATAGGACGGCTTTCTCCCTTCAATCTTTTGACAGAAGCATCGCTGTTCAAACCTACAATCAACAAATCTCCCAAAGCCCTTGCCTTGGCAAGTGTGTGGATGTGTCCTTTGTGAATGAGATCAAAACAACCATTGGTAAATACGATTTTACGGTCTTGAAATCGCCAACGATGTAGTTTTGTTTGAAGCTGAGATTGGGAAAGTGTTTTTTGTTGAAGGTAGGAGAGCATTTTACTTTTTTATGTTGATAATTGTGTTTGGGTGTTTGTGTTGATAGTTGTATTTGGGTATTCCTCACGGTGATTCCTCCGAAACCCTGAATTCCTATTCGATTTTTGTATTTGTAGAGACGTTTTACTAAAACGTCTTTTACGTATTTCTGTGTTTGAAAATCAAATACCACAAATCATGTAATCCTACCTCTTAAATCTGCGTATTTTTTGGTTGAAGCCTGTACTCAATAAACAACAGTAGTCTTCAAGACTACCGTTGTTTTACAAGGCTTTCAATTCCTCCAAAACCCTAAATTCCTGTTCTGTTTTGGTATTTGTAGAGACGTTTTATTAAAACGTCTTCACATGTTTCTGTGTTTGAAAATCAAATACCACAAATCATGTAATCCTACCTCTTAAATCT
>JBMYXW010000561.1:0-3094 GCA_049608825.1 Chitinophagales bacterium | reverse complement strand
GGAGAACCTGGACCTCGCTTTGTGACCGATACAGTCATTCACGTTTCGGATTCTGTTTTCATAGCCATTATGCACACAGAATATTCCATGTACAAAGATTATCAAGGAAATAGGCTGATAGATACCATTAGATACAGTGAAGTCAACAACCACTTTTATTTACATAATATTTACTTGGGCAAACCATTGAAGCAACTCAAAGAAGAAATGCCCCATACTGTTTTTATTGGCTTTGAACAACAAGAAGCACCTCCTCAGAATCACTACTTTTATCCACACTTCCCAAACAAAAATTCAAAACTTGATAAATTTCACCTACCAAAAGTACCACAAAACAAGAATGGCCAACTCCCAGTGAAAAAGAACTGATATGGATAGCACACAAACTCAATGGTCTTTCAGCCAAAAACTAAACCTTTATTTTATAGTATATTTTGTGCTGTTGTTCATCCTGTCATTGCCTTCTCCTAACACCTTTCTGCCCAATACAGGCGTTTATTTGCAGCCATTTTTTGAAGTATTGAGCAAATGGTTTGGCGACAATGTTCTGCAAATCAAACAACCTTACACACACCAACTTATTTCCGATTCTACAGGTCTGTATATTCATACCTTCCTATTGCTGCTCATTTCTGCAATGCTCAGTTTGTTGTGGAGTATCTTGGACAAAAAGCAAAATCACTATCCGAAATTTCAATACTGGTTTCGGGTATTCATCAGCTATTACCTCGCCTTTCAACTCTTCAAATACGGCTTCAACAAGGTTTTTAAGCTTCAATTTTATCTGCCCGAACCCAACATTTTGTACTCCAATGTGGGCAGTTTAGGGCGTGATATTCTGTATTGGAGTGTGATGGGGGTTTCGTATTCCTATACCGTTTTTGCTGGAATTTTGGAATTGATCCCTGCCTTTTTATTGTTGTTTCGACGGACAAGGTTGTTGGGTGCATTGATAGCGTTTGCGGTTTTGGTGAATGTGGTGATGATAAATGTTAGTTTTGACATTTCGGTCAAAATATTGAGCAGTTTTTTGTTGTTGCTTTCGGTCTTGATAATCCTTCCTGATGCGCCCAATTTGTATCGTTTTTTCATTCTTCAAAAACAGGGCATTACTTCAAAACAATACATCCCCACTTGCGCCAACAAAAAGCGACTTTTGGTCTATTCCGTTGGGAAAACTTTGGTGATTGGATTATTGCTTTTGGATGTATTCTTACCTTACTTCAAGACCCAAAACTTTAACGATGATTTGGTTGCTCGCCCTTTTTTGCATGGTGCATACCAAGTAGAAATATTTGCAGTAAATCAAGATACAATTCCTCCTCTTTTGACCAAAACAAATAGGTGGAAACGTTTTTTTATCCACCGAGACAGCTATTTCATTGCAGAAGATATGCGAGAAGAAATGTGGGATTTTCTGCTTCAATTGAATACCTATTCACAGAAAATGACATTGAAGGAAACAAGTGGACAAGAATTGATTTTTCAATACAATTACAATCCTTCTGATAGCCTGCTTATCCTGAATGGTATTTTACAAAACGACACGATTCACATTGAAGCCCGACAAATCAATTGGCAAGAATTGCCGCTTCTTCAAAAACAAACGAATTGGACGATTGATGATTATTTTCGTTGAAATCGCTCAATAGTAGTGGGTTGCAAAATCCACTACTATTGAGCAATTGATGTGCTTGTTATTTCTGTAATTCAAAAATGAACTCTATGACCTACTCTAAATTCATTTCCTTCATCTGTTTTTTCACATTCATTTCGTGTATTTCTACTTCAAATGAACCTGTAACTAAATCTCAACCTCAAAATGCTCCTCAAAAAACAACCACATCCATTGAAGCTCCAAAACCCATTTCACAAACCTTCGACTTTGACCACCCCACATTTTATCCCAAAGACCGAGAAGCGATTCTTCAAAGATTGAAAGACAAAGTAGCTGCCAAACAAGATTTGGTGATTCATGCTTTTGTGCCACTTTGCGATAACGAAAATCAAGGTATTGTTCCCGTCTCAAAAGCTTTGGGGGATGGTCAAAATCCCAAAACAAACCTGTATTGGGGCGCAATGTATGGCATCAAAAACCACTTCACCAAATCCTCCAAATGGAAATGCATTGCAGTCCAAACCAATGTCGAGCAACCACTTTTAGAGCGAGTCATTTTTCAGCGCAAAACTTCAAATGGCACATTGGTTTACTTGGTTGCAGATGCCTACGATGGCAGTAAAATGCGGAATTGTGTGGTGGACTATTTGCAGTCTTTGGCGGGACGAATGATGGATAAGATAGTTATTGACGGAAAGAAATTGCAGGTGTATGCCAATGCTGACTTGTTGGTTTTCAATGGTCACGATGGTTTGATGGACTACAATGACATACCTTATTTTTTGAATACGCAGGAAAAAGAAAAAAATATGAAAGCCAAGGATGCGGTGATGATAGCCTGTTATTCGGGTAATTTTTTTCGCCCATTTCTGCAAAAAGCAGGAGCATATCCTTTGGTTGTCACCAACGGTTTGATGGCACCAGAAGCCTACGTTTTGGAAGCGATTTTGGAGCAGTGGATACAATTGAAGCCTGCCGAAACGATTCGCAAAAGTGCAGGAATGGGCTATAATCAATATCAAAAATGTGGGACAAGAGGAGCAGATAGATTGTTTTCGACGGGGTGGTGAGGTTGTATTGTTGTATTGTTGCATTGTTTTAGAAGATAAACTGAAAATACTTGACCAAATAAAAGGCTATTATTCAGCAAGTTTTTGAAGATATTACTTTTTAAATGAAACTGGAATTGTTTTTGCAACGTAGGGAGTGTAAATAATTAGTATCTCATTTTAACAATACCCAAATTTTATACAGCGATGAAAAAAACAATACTTTCTCAATTAACAAATCTCAAAGGTGTTCAATCACTTAGTGAGGAGAGACTACACACCCTAAAAGGTGGTTGCAGTGACGGTTCTGCCAGAGCTGCCTACACATACAAGCACGATGACGACAAGTATGGTGATGAAAATGGCTGTACAAGTGGCGGTGAAGAAGGATTTATTCCTCCTCCAGGCACCTAATGAGGATAAGATT
>JBMYXW010000560.1:0-3098 GCA_049608825.1 Chitinophagales bacterium | reverse complement strand
GTTTTCTTTGTTTTTTTTGGAGTTTTTATGAACTGGGTTTTGTTCCTTTTTCTTCCCGATTTGTGCAATATATCCAGAGAAGGTTTGAGTTTATTTCCTTACCTAACCAAAGTGGCAAGTGATTGTACACTTGGTTTTATTGTAGGTCTTTTGTTTTTAGTCGGATTTCCAGCAGGTTTTGTTTTTTTGGGCTATAAGTACAGCCTTCAAAATGCCATTCAATACAGTTATGTCAAAAACAAGGATACTTTCTACAAATATTTTTCTACTAAAATGCTTTCGTTTGTAGAAAAGAAACAATCTGGAAATGCTGGTGTAATGCAGTTGGCGGGTAATTTTTTGGAGAAATTAGACAATGTTCCGTGGGCAATGCGTGCAGTTATCAATTTCTTCAAAGACAAAATTCCGTTTGTAGAATTATTGGAGAAAATCAGTGTCAATACCGAAATCAGTGCGGACAATTCCGAAGAAGTTGCGAATCGTTTGGCACAGGATGCTGATACCTATATCAAAGATGAATTGTTGAAACCTGATACAACGCTTATTTGGGGCTTGGTCTTGATAAATGTAGGTTTATTTGTCCTTTTAAAGTGGATTCTTGTTTAAATTGCAGCTTTTTAACACTTTGTGATTTTGACCACCTCCATAGACCAAATCCATCTCAATTTTTCTCCTGAAGGCTTATTTATCCTCAATATCTGCTTGGGACTCATCATGTTTGGAGTAGCTTTGACTTTGAAGGCAGAACATTTTAGGACTTTGTTTAAACAGCCCAAAGCCCTAATAACAGGCTTGACCTCTCAATTGTTGATTCTTCCCTTTTTGACTTATCTGTTAATTTCAATACTCAAACCCCAACCGAGTATTGCCTTGGGAATGATTATGGTAGCGGCTTGTCCTGGCGGAAATATTTCCAATTTCATTGCATTACTCGCCAAAGGAAATGTGGCATTATCAGTTGGTATGACTGCTTTTGTCACCCTTTTAGCAACTTTCCTAACGCCCTTCAATTTTTCGTTTTGGGGCAATATGATTCCCGAAACAGCGGAATTATTGACGGTGATTCATTTGAGTTTTGGAGAAATGCTTCAAACAGTCTTGATGTTATTGGGTGTTCCTTTGGTCGTTGGAATGTGTTTTGCCCATTACTTTCCACTAATAACCGAAAAAATCAGCCGCCCAATTCGCATTTTATCCATTGTGTTTTTTGCCGCTTTTGTCCTTGTTGCTTTTCTGACCAACTTTGAATTTTTTCTGGGCTACATCCACCTCATTGCAGGAATTGTATTGATTCACAATGGGATTGCATTGGTCAGTGGTTACTTTTTGGCGAAAGCCATGAAGCTCTCACAGCAAGATGCCAAAACCATATCTATCGAAACGGGTATTCAGAATTCGGGCTTGGGCTTGGTGCTAATTTTCAACTTTTTCGGAGGTTTGGGTGGTATGGCGATTGTGGCGGCATGGTGGGGAATTTGGCATATAATAGCAGGATTAAGTTTGGCTTGGTGGTGGGGAAGAAAAGTTTAAGTTTCTTTATTTCCACTCTCCTGCATATCGCACTGATTCGCCCGAAATATGCTGCAAATAATCGTACTTCAATCGGGTAATTTGTCGGATGTGAAGACAGTCGTGAGCCAGCCAATTGGTAAGGTAAAATTTGGCAGAAAAAGGGCCATATTTGGGATGTTGATAAGCATTGTTCCATTTGGGGTTTTCCAAAGATTGAAGCCATTCGATAGACTTGTCTCGTTCTTCCAAAAATCCTTCTAGTTTTTCGTTGAAGTCTTGCTCCATGTATTTTCGTTCTATCACCCATTTTTCGGGATTGAAGGGCGGTGGTTTCACCTCAGGTGTTTCCAATACCAAGCCCAATCGCACTCGAAAATCTTCTCTTTCTTCATCGTAAAGGTGACAAATAATTTCCAACAAACACCATTTATCAGGGGCTTTTTTCCAGTGATAAGCGTCTTTGGAAGTACTTTTTAGTAAGTTTTCAAAGACCATTTTGTTTTTTTGGAGTTCGCTGAAGATGTATTGATACATGATTGGTAATTGAGTTTTGTAAAGGAAAAATTGCAGGTATATGATATAGATTTTTTAAATAAACGACTTCCTCACCTCCTTTCTCAGCCTATCAATTCCCATTGCCTTTTTGGTTCTCTGATACATTTTATCTGAGTTGTGAATACCCAATAGCAAATCAGCCGCCAACAATCCATAGGTCAGACAGCCTTTTGCGCCCGTTCCCGACATCCCTCCAATGACCACCATATTTGGGTCAATATCCCTATTTTTGGTGAGAATAGGAGTCACATACGGAATCTTGGTTTTGGAGACAGAATAAACACAATAGCTACTTTTCATACACTCAATATCTTTCTTTCGGATGGGAATCTCGAACATTCGGAGATAGTCTACAAATCTGTTCAATGCCCATTTGACCTCCTTTTTTCTGGGCTGCTCTCTCCACACCGCATCCAAATCGGGAATATTACCTTGCAGCAAATGCCCTCCAACTTTGAAGATGGGATGCCCGTCTTTGTCCCATTTGTCAATCATAGAAAAATACATTGCATCGTTTTGGTCAAAAACAGGTTGCGCTTTTCTGATGGTGGATTTCTGTTTGGAAGTATAAGTGTTGTATGTTTTTTTGTTGATTCTGAAATAGGTCAATAATACTTTCTTGGGAGTAATGAGTTTTCTGAAATAAGGGGCAGTTTTTTGGAGTAGAAAAGGAGTGTAAGGGCCCGCTGCAATGGCCACCTTTTTTGACTGCAATATTTTGATTTTCCCCGTTTTGGTGTTCCTTATTTTGATTTCGTAGTAGCCTTGTTTTCGAGTAATTCTTAATACCTTTTGATAGTAACGGATTTCACTGCCCTTTTTTTTGATGCCCAATTGAAGCTTTTGAATCAAAGCTTTGGGGTTGAAAGTGCCTGAATACTTTTTGTATTCTCGGATAATGATGTGAGAATCAGGTAAACTTGCCCCCAACTTTCTAAAGGCAGCATTGCCCAAACCTCGCTTAAATTTATCTTTCTGCCCTTTGAAGCGCAGTTGATCAATCTCGACTTGTTGGTTTTTGTTGTAGAGGT
>JBMYXW010000559.1:0-3103 GCA_049608825.1 Chitinophagales bacterium | reverse complement strand
ACTGCCATCTTCTGTTTCAAATTCAATATCTATGTTTGGATTATAGTGTTTGAATACCTCCTCAAGATTTTTTAAGTTTTCCACGACTTCAGGCGTGTTAGACTCTTTTGCAGTTAATTTTTCAACCATTAGGGTTCGGTTTTGGGGAATATCTGCAATACCTTCATTAGCATCGTCTCTTTTTCTTTCGTTCCCACCAATTCCAACATCAAATAAACTCATAAGTATAAGGTTTTTAAATAAAATAATAATAAAAATTAGCTATTATAACTTCGTCAAGATATAGTTTTTCTTGATTCTATACAAATAAGCGAGCTAATATTTTATTCAACAATATCAGAAATTTCCCACAATAACTCGTTGTTTTCGTCTATATTTATATATAAACGTTTTCCTTTAGTCAATTCTCCACTAATAATCATTTTGGAGATAGGACGACGCAGTTGATTTCGAATAACTCCAATAATTGGACGTGCACCGTATTTTGGAGAAAATCCCTTGTTTGCCAAATGTGTTCTTGCTGTATCTGATAAATCTAACTGAATACCTTGAATGTGGAGAGCCTTCAATAATTTTTTTAGTTGAATATTGAAAATTAAAACAATGACTTCCTCTGAAATAGGTGCGAAAGGAATAATTTCTGTTAATCTTCCCAAAAATTCGGGACGGAAATAAGGACTCATTACCTCTAACATTTCAGCAGTAGTAGCTATTTCTCCTTTTGCAAATTTATCTACAACGTACTGACTACCAATATTGGAAGTAAATAAAATGATAGCATTAGAGAAATCTCCCACTCGATCCAGTTTATCATGTAATTTTCCTTCGTCCAGGATTTGTAAGAAAACATCAAAAACTGAGGTGTGAGCTTTTTCTATCTCGTCAAATAAAACTACTGAATAAGGCTTTTGACGTATTTTATTAACCAATAAACCACCTTCTTTGTAGCCCACATAACCTGGAGGCGCACCATAGAGCAAAGCAGCGGAATGTTCTTCTTTAAATTCAGACATGTCAAAACGAACCAAAGCGTTTTCGTCATTAAACAAAAATTCTGCTAGTGATTTTGCCAATTCTGTCTTCCCTGTTCCAGTAGGTCCTAATAGGAAGAAAGAACCTACTGGCTGCCCTGCCTTTGTCAAGCCCGATCTTGCTTCCAATACAGCATCGGATAAAGTTTTGAGAGCGTAATCTTGTCCCACTACTCTTTTTCGAAGTGCACCTTCCATATTAAGCAGTCTTTCACGCTCTTTGGTTTGGATTTTTCCAATTGGAATGCCTGTTTGATGAGCTACAATTGAAGCTACATCGCCTCCATCCACAGTACCTTTCTCTTTTTCTGACAAAATTTGTAAAGCACTTAGAGTATTGGTTAAATAATCAATCAATACTTGTGGTTTCTTGATAGTATCTACTACGGTTTCATCTTCTAATTGTCCCAATAGAATAGGGCTTACTTTATCATTTACTTGACGGTGAAACCATTTCAAATCAGCCAAATATTTAATTTCGTCTTTAGCCAACTCTTCGTTCTCTAACAATTCTTTCAGCTCATTGGAGAGTTTTTCGAGTTCTATTCCTGAAGTTTCGGTCATCATTCGGATAGCAGACATCGTTCTATCCATTAGATCAATAGCTGCATCGGGTAATCTTTTTTCCTTAATGTATCTTTTTGCCAATCTTACACAATCAACAATCGCTTGTTCTTCAATTGGTATCTGGTGGTGTTCTTCATAACGAGGCAGCAAAACCTGCAACATTCTATATGTAGCAATTTCGTTGGGTTCATCCACCTTCAATACTTCAAAACGCCGTTTGAAAGCATCGTCGGTTTCGATAAATTCTCGATATTCTTGATTGGTTGTTGCTCCAATTACTGTAATTTCTCCACGAGCCAATTCAGGCTTTAGTAAGTTGGCAACTCCTGAACCGACCGAACTGTTTTTGTCTAACAGAGCATGAATTTCATCAACAAAAAGGATGGCTTTTTCGTATTCCTTTACTTCTTTGATGATTTTCTTTAACCTATCCTCTATCTCTCCCTTATAAGATGCTCCTGCAATCAATGAACCTGTATCTAACTCAAATAACAAGGCCTTTTTAAGGTATTCAGGAACTTCTTCTGCTATAATACTCTGAGCAAACCCATCTACTAAAGCGGTCTTACCAACCCCAGGTTCGCCTACAATGATAACATTGGGTTTGGTACGCCTCCCCAAAATCTCAGTTATCATTCTGATTTCTCGATCCCTTCCTACTATTGGATCCAATTTTTCGTTTTTGGCCAAGGCTGTTTTATCTACACAATATTTAGATAAAGCTTGTCCTGATGCACCTGTTTTGCCATCTTGAGCCTGTCCATTCGAGTTTGTTGAAGGATTTACTGCTTCTTGAACTCCTACTGCTTCTACGACTGCGTTCAGCAGTTCTTTTTGAGTAAGAGGTAATGTTTTAAGTTCATCTTTTGTGAAACCTACATTGGGTCTCAATAAAGAGATTAATACACTAAAAGGAGTCAGAACATTTTCATTCAGTTGTAGTCGAATCAAATCCGACATTTCCATAATAGGTTGAATCTTTTCGTCCCCTGTAGGGTCTCCTTCTCCTTTCAAGGTTTTTGGGTATTCTTCTACACGAACATCTGCCCAATCTCGTAGGTAATAAATATCTTTACCCATTGCTGTCAAAAAAGAAGCAATACCTATATCATTGTGTAAGAGTCCTTGTAACAAATGAGGTGCCGAAAAATGAGCATGATGGTACTCTTTTGCTACAGATTGTGCAATCTGAATTGCTCTTTTAAGTTCGGGAGTGTAAATCAGTGTATCTATCATAATAATTGTTAAAAGTAATCAGGAACAGGTCCCATATAAACTAAATGAACATAATCGCTGCTGCTTTTGTAATTACCATTCGCATCTTTATCTAATAAATTAGGCAAATAGATTTGGTTGAGTCCTCCCATTAATAATACATTAGAGCTTGCATCAGAAAGAGGTTGATAACGACATCTTCCTTGCCAAGCATAGGCTGGGTGAATGAGTTCTCCGATACAAATATGATCCATCTGAGGATTCCATTCTGTTTTGACTGCTAATCTGGA
>JBMYXW010000558.1:0-3107 GCA_049608825.1 Chitinophagales bacterium | reverse complement strand
GTGTTGGTTTTTTGTTTAGAACATGAACTGTTAGATGTAGAGGAACTGCTTGTGGGGTGTTGGTTTTTTGTTTAGAACATGAACTGTTAGATGTAGAGGAACTGCTTGTGGGGTGTTGGTTTTTTGTTTAGAACATGAACTGTTAGATGTAGAGGAACTGCTTGTGGTTCGTTGGTTTTTTGTTTAGAACATGAACTGTTAGATGTAGAGGAACTGCTTGTATTGGCGTGTGAGTATGAACGTATTTGTAAAAGAACCATTTTTTGTACACTACTAACCAAAATACAGTGCAGAAAAGTTTTTCTCTATCTAACAGTTCTTGTTCAAAAAGAAACAAAGTAAAACTATGATTCACAAAGATTTAATTTACGACATCATCGGTTGTATGTTCCATGTATATGATGAGTTGGGGAATATTTGGTGGGAGGCGATTTACGAAGAGGCTTTGGTGATTGCATTGCGAAATAAAGGGATTAAAGTTGCTGCTCAAGAGGAGTATGATGTATTCTATAAGGAGAAAAAGATAGCCAAATACAGACCTGATATAGTGGTAGAAGATAAGGTCATTGTAGAGTTGAAAGGAGTTGGGGAATTGACGAATGTTCACAAGGCACAGTTGATTTCTTATTTGGTAGGTTTTCGAAAACCTATCGGAATTTTGGCAGATTTTGCTGGGAAGAAACTGCAAAAACAAATTTTCCCCAACAAATACTACAATCAAAGAGCTTTGCAGAATGTTTCTGATTTTGAAAGAGTAAACATTGCTGAAAAGGAAAGATTGAAGGTTATTTTTGAGGCAGCGGCTGAGGTATTGCAGGTTTTAGGTCCTGGATTTTATGAGGAAATCTACCGCAGGGCTTTTTTTCAAGAACTAATTAGCAGGGATGTGTTTTTCGAGACGAAAGAAAAAATCAGTGCTGTTTACTGCAATGAATATTTGGGCGAGAAATGGGTGAATTTCTTCAAGATAGACAAGCGAACTTTAGTAGCAGTTATCGCTGTTCAGCAAATCATCCC
Source organism: Chitinophagales bacterium (assembly GCA_049608825.1). Taxonomy (GTDB): domain Bacteria; phylum Bacteroidota; class Bacteroidia; order Chitinophagales; family UBA2359; genus JAUHXA01. Next base: position 2,090 of record JBMYXW010000558.1, on the reverse strand, counting down.
CTTGCTAAAATCCCGATTTTCTCGCTATTTGAAGTATATGAACTGTCAGGATGGTTTGATTTTTAATTTTAGCGGTACTCGATTGGAATACAGTTATTTGAAGCGAGTTTGATGTTGGGGTTTGTGAACAGGAACTGCTAGATTTGGGAGGAACTTTCTTACTTGACGTACTATTCCTACTCCATACAAGCAAAGTTCTTTTTCATCTAAGAACTCGATTGGCTTTGAACAGGAACTGCTAGATAGGAAAAGAACTTTCTCATTTGATGCACTAAATTTATGGGGAGTTTGTTTTGACTTTATTTGTGTTCGTGGGATGAAGTTGTATTGAGTAGTCGTTTCTACTCCATACAAGCAAAGTTCTTTTTCATCTAAGAGTTCCTGTTCAAAAATCCCTTCGATGGGGGCGTTTAATGATTGGGTGAAGGGTACGGATTTGGGGAAGGTGGAGAATCGTAAGGTTGGGCTTGTTGCGGAGAGGGTTATGCGGGAGGCTGCTTGGTTGAAGCGCAAAGAACCCTTAGATTTTTAGTTTGCAGAAAGAAACCTGTTTTTACATTTACTTGTTGTAAATCAAGAACTAAGATAAAAATGGCGAGTAATAAATTTATATTACTCGCCATTTTTTGTATTTTAGCCCCTATTTTGGCGAGTAATAATTTCTTATTCTTCGCCAAAAAGCAAATAAAAATCTGTTTGTCAATAGCTAAAAACGATTCTCATGGAAAATAGCATCACAATTACAGGCAGAGAAAAAGAAAAGGAGGAGCTTCAAGAAGCCTTAACCTCCAATGAAGCAGAACTCATCTCTGTCATTGGAAGACGAAGGGTTGGAAAAACTTTTTTGATAGAAACCATTTACCAAAGTCGCATCATTTTTCAATTGACGGGCATCCAAAAAGAACCCTTGTTCACGCAATTGAGAAATTTCAGAGATGTCATTGCAGAATACAGCAATAGTCATTTGCCCATTGAACAACCAAAAGATTGGTTGGCTGCTTTTCAAGTATTGAAAGCCTATCTCAAACCCCTCTTAGGAGTCGAAAAGAAGGTATTGTTTTTTGATGAATTGCCGTGGATTTCTACTCATAAATCGGGCTTCCTATCCGCCTTTGGCTACTTTTGGAACAGTTGGGCAAAGCGGCAAAATTTGGTCATTGTGATATGTGGTTCGGCAGCTTCTTGGATGATTCAAAAGGTGGTGAATGATACAGGAGGATTACACAACCGAATCACTAAACGCTTAGATTTGCAAGCTTTTACGTTGGAGGAAACCAAAAGATACTTAGAAAACCGAAGCCTCTTTTTTGACCATTATCAACTCCTTCAAATCTACATGGCAACAGGTGGAATTCCTCACTACTTGAAAGCCATTCGGAAAGCCAAAAGTGCTGCTCAAATTATTGATGAAATGTGCTTTTCGAGTACAGGACTACTTCGTACAGAGTTCCCTAACTTGTATGCTTCGCTGTTTAAAAACCACGAAAGACACATTGCCGTTATCCGTGCCCTTGCTACCAAGAAACAGGGCATGACGAGAAAAGAAATTCTTGCAAAAACGAAAACAGTGAGTGGTGGTGGAGTGTCTAAAGTCCTTACTGAATTGTCACATTCAGGTTTTATTACCGATTACTTTCCTTTTGGTAAAAAACACAACCCAAAAGTGTATCGACTGACGGATGAATATTCCTTGTTTTACCTCCAATTTTTAGAGAACAAAAAACATGCGAGAGAAGGTACTTGGCAAACCTTGAGTCAAACGCAAGCCTACAAAACTTGGAGTGGCTATGCTTTTGAAAATATCTGTTTGAAACACATTCCCCAAATTAAAAAAGCACTCGGAATTTCAAGGGTTTACACCTTGGCTTCTACTTTTTACCAAGCGGGCAAAAAAGGACAAAAAGGAGCGCAAATTGATTTGGTGTTGGATAGAAACGACCATGTTATCAACTTGTTTGAAATCAAGTTTTACAGCGACCAATTTACGCTTACCAAAGCCTACGCTGAAGCTATTCGCCAAAAACAGACCGTTTTTAAAAATAGCTCCAAAACCCGAAAACAGATTTTTTGGGTGCTGCTCACTACTTTTG
>JBMYXW010000557.1:0-3109 GCA_049608825.1 Chitinophagales bacterium | reverse complement strand
CAAAAGAGTTGGAACGGTTGGCGATAGATTTGAGTTGGAAATCATCACAAATTGAAGGAAATACCTACTCTCTTTTAGAAACTGAGCGATTATTGAAGGAAAAAGAAACAGCACAAGGAAAGGCTAAAGATGAGGCAATTATGCTCCTCAACCACAAAGATGCCTTAGATTTTATTACCGAAAACCCCAATTATGTAAGTCCTTTAACTGTTTCAAGAATTGAAGATATTCACAGTATTTTAATAAAAGAATTGGGCATTGAGCGAAATATACGGATAAGAAGGGTTGGTATTACTGGAACTAATTACAGACCTTTAGAGAATGAATATCAAATTAGAGAAGCATTGAGAGATATGTGTGATTTGGTCAATAATCGGGAATCTGTTTTTGAAAAAGCATTGCTTTTATTGGTTTTAATATCATATATTCAAGCCTTTACGGACGGTAATAAAAGAACTGCAAGGATTATTAGCAATGCAGTTCTCATTAGTCAAGATTATTGTCCTATTTCATTTAGAACTATCGACTCTATAGAATACAAAAAAGCCATGTTGTTATTTTATGAACAAAACAATATTGTAGCATTTAAGAAAATTTTTATTGACCAATTTGAATTTGCAGTTAAGACTTATTTTTAAGGACAAAATTCCCTGCTATTCTTTGAAGTGTATCCTTCAAAGGGCGAAACTCGAAACCCGCCATTTTTTGGATTTTGCTATTGTCATAAAAATACTGCAATTGCATCAACTGAGCCGTTTCTTTGGTAATCAGAGGCGGTTTTCGGCTTATCCACGAAAGAGGTTTTGCGAGTCGCCAAGAGAGAGAAGCGAGCCAAGACGGAACTTTGAAGCGAGGAGGTGATTTGTGAAAAACAAGGGCTGCTTGGGTTAAAAAATCACGATAGGTGATATTGACACCATTTAGAATGAATCGTTCGTTTGTAATATTGCTTTCCATCAATTCGACCATGACATTCACTACATCTTTGACATCCACAAAGCCCGTTCCTCCGTCTGGATAAAACGACATTCCCTTTGCAGCTTTGGCAATCAATTGACTACTTCCTTCGTCCCAACGACCTTCGCCCAAAATAACAGAAGGGTTAACAATTACGATATTTAGACCTTCTGCAATCCCTCGCCAAGCTTCCATTTCTGCTCGGTATTTGCTAATGGCGTATTGACTATTGTAAGAGCTATCTTCCCACTTAGTTGCCTCACTCACTTGGTTATTGCGCTCACTTCGACCAATCGCTGCAATCGAACTCACATGCACCATTTTCTCCACACCTTCCTCCAATGCCAAATTCACCACATTCGCAGTTCCTTCCATATTGACTCGGTGCATCCACTCAAACTGGGCTGAATCAAAGGCAATAACTGCAGCACAATGATAAATTTTGGAAACTTCTTTCATTGCTTTTCGCAAATCTGCTACTGCCAATAAGTCGACATCCAACCAATTAATTTGATGAGCAATATCTTCTACCAAATCCATTTTACTTGACTTGCGCTTAATAGCTCTAATTGGCTCGTTAGGCTCTTGCTTAATCAAAGTTCTCAATAAATGCGAACCTACCAAACCTGTACCACCTGTGACTAAAATCATAGAAACGAATGAAAGTTAAAATAAAATTGTAAACTTATTAAGTTTAATGCGAGACCTACAATAATAGTTTTGGTAACGGTTCACAACTGTTACCAATCGCTATATTATTATTCCAAAATCGTTTCTAAAGCAATCCCCCTTGACCCCTTCAATAAAATTAGTGTATTTTCAAAAGCCTGTTTATTGAACCATTTTTTTGCTTTTTCTGCATTTTGAAAATGTAGAAATTGATGGTTTCCATCCGCTTTTATCAGTTCTTGTCCAATCAAAACTACTGTCGAAAAATTCATTTCACCAACCAACTTCAAAAGTTGCTTGTGTTCCTTTTGACTGTCTTTCCCCATCTCCAACATATCTCCTAATATCACGACTTTCTCACTGCCTGCCATCTTATCAAAATTTTGGATAGCAACCTCCATACTTGTGGGGTTCGCATTGTAGGCATCTAATATAATGGTGTTACTTTCTCGTTGAATGAGTTGCGAACGTTTATTGACGGGTTCGTAAGCTTCAATAGCTTCTTGAATTTTTTCAGCCGAAACTCGAAAAAACGTACCTACTGCAATAGCAGCTGTTACATTGTCTAAGTTGTAGTCACCAATCAATTGCGTTTGAATCTCAATAGGATTTCCTAATTTGGGATGCCAAACTACCTTCAAAAAAGGGTCTGAATTAACGAGTTTTACATCGGTTTTATACCATTGTCCTTTACCATAGGTAGAGGCATTTTGGATAAAATAACCAATCTTGGCAACTCTAAAGTCATTCATGTTCAAGAAGGAATGCCCACCAGAAGCATCTAAGAAATCAAATAATTCTCCCTTGGTTTTTGTGATTACTTCTACACTTCCAAAACCTTCCAAATGTGCCTTACCAATGTTGGTAATCAAACCAAAATTGGGCAAAGCAATTCTACACAATTCATTGATTTCATATTGATGGTTCGCTCCCATTTCCACAATCGACATTTGAGTATCTTTTTCCAAAGCCAGCAAGGTGAGGGGAACGCCAATGTGGTTGTTCAAATTCCCTTTGGTCGCCTGTGTTCTATAAGTCGAACTTAAAACGGCTTTTACCAATTCCTTTGTAGTTGTTTTGCCATTTGTACCAGTAATGGCAATACAAATAGGTTTTACTTGTTTGAGGTGGTAGGTTGCCAATTCTTGAAGGGATTTTAGGGTATCTTCTACTAATAAATATCGCTTGTCTTTTTGAAAATCAGGACCATCAATTACAGCATAAGCTGCGCCTTGCTTCAATGCTTGTTCTGCATATCTATTTCCATCAAAGTTAGGTCCCTTCAAAGCAAAAAATAAGTCACCAGGTTTTGCTTTGCGACTATCGGTACATATATGATTGGTTTGTTTGAGGTAATCGTAAAGTTTTTGAATTGTTAAGGGCATATCGTGTGAAGTTAGGGGTAAATAAAGATTTGTGTTTTCAATCAACCATAAAATCATTTTTTGTTTTTTGAAATATGGTTGGAATTTAATAAAAAAAG
>JBMYXW010000556.1:0-3112 GCA_049608825.1 Chitinophagales bacterium | reverse complement strand
TCAGAAATAACAGACTCAATTCGTGCAACTCGCCCGCAGGCAAAAACAACACATAACGTTTACTCGGCAATTTTTCATTGTGTACCTGACCGTCAATCGCTACAATAATCTTTTGGCGTATCAAATTGCTGATAAAATGCTCTTGAGCAGGATTGATATTTCCCGTCATCCACATAATGCCGATTTTTTCCAAAAAAGGATAGACAACTTTCAGCATCGTTTCTTCAAAACCATATTGAAGAATATTGGTCAACATCACCTTCTCAAACTTCGCCTCATCAATCTCTATCATCGTAGCAATCAACTCATTGATTTGCACTTCATGCTTTGCCTCCAAAGTGCCAAGTGAATGTATTTTTTTGATGATTTCAGGCTTTTTCATCTTAGCGATAGTTCCTATACGCATACCCTGTTTATTCAACAAAGCTACATTGAGAATCAGCTTCAAATCTTCGTCTGTATAATACCGAATATTGGTATCGGTACGTTTTGGTTTGACAACATTGTAGCGTTGTTCCCAGATTCGAATCGTATGTGCTTTCACACCCGAAAGATGCTCTATTTCTCTGATTGAATAACTTGCCATTGGTAGTTCTAATTTCTAAAGTAGCTTGGGTTTTAACCCGAGTAAAATATTACTAAATAAATTTTATTTTATAATGTATGCACAACACATAAATATAATTTTTGTTGAGACAACAAGTGTTTTTCTTAAAAAAAATTATCTCCAAGCAACAGAAAGCTTATATTGGGTAGTCTATTTATTCAGCATTACTTATATTCATCATCAAACCTTAGCGTGTCCATGCCACTATCAACCTCTTACTCCAACCACTTTGTTACTTGCAAGTACCTTTTTCTTCTTTTTGTGTTGTTCACTTCGACACAAATTCTTGCCCAAATCAACCTCCAAAGCATCGCCACCGACCTCAATGTATGTGGAGAAACCAATGTCCTCAATCTTTCATTGACTGCCGAACAAGATATAAACACGAATATTGACATTCAAATAACTTTTGCAGAAGGAATCAAATATATCGACAACTCTATTGAAGTATTGGAAAAACCCTCCAATCTCAACCTAAACATTGTCTCCAATCAAGTTTCAGAGCTTCAATTGCAGGTAGTTCTCAACGGCAATACTTGGCAAACTGGGCAATCCTTGACCTTTGAAATTCAGCGCACTGCCACCTGTTCTGCCATAGATTTCGCCCAAATAGGAGGCACTTTTGAAGAAGAAATAGTTTTGTCTCAAGACGGCACAGCCTTTGCCAATCAATCCGCCAATTATGGGATTCAATTTGCCAGTTTGAGCATTTTTCAGCCCAATCCAGTTGTGGGCGCATCGGGACAAAAAATCTTCAGAGACATCACCCTCAACAATGGCGGTTTTGCCTGTACAGATGATGTCACCTATTTTGTAGTGACCGAGCAAGGTTTGGAAGTTGAAGCGATTCGATTTGGCATTTTTTCTTTACCATTGACCTTTTCGGGTGACACCGTTTTTGCCAATCTCAACGATATTTTGTTGGGTATAGGCAATTTCGACACCTGTTTTGACGATGGCGAAAGCATAGAACTCACCGAAGAAATACGTGCATTTAGCTGCAATACCATCCTAATAGAAACCCGTCACAATGTTCGTTGGGGCTGCAATGATGCCGACTGCAATACCTTTTCAGGAACTACAGGAAATGTGGTCATTGAAGGAGGAACAGATGAACCTCAAATCCGAATCCAACCCCTTCAATACAATTCTCCAGGCACTTGTACCAATGGACAGGGCGAATTTTTGGTTATCAACGAGGGTACACCCAATGAAAACAATCCAGGTTATATCATCAATCTATTCGCCACTTTAGAATGGGATTTTTCCAACCCAACTCCGCCTTGCCCCAAACAGGCGGGCATCATCACCAACATCCTCGTCAATGATGTTCCCTACACCAAAGGAATGTATCAAGCTGGCAGATATGCCGTTAATTTGGCAAGCAATCAAGACCCCAATTTGGGCTTGGTAGATGCGGATGGAGATGGAAGATACGATGACTTACCGCCCAACGACACCCTACATATCCGCTATGAAATAGATTTCTTTTGCTTTGAAGACTGTTTTTGTGATGTCGGGATTTTAACCGATATTTCCAGTGTAGCTTACAATGATTTTTGTGGGGCAAACCTTTATGAAAAAGCTGTAGAAAGCGATTTCACCATAGAACGCTCCTACCAAATTCCACAAGCGACAATCTCCAACAACCTCGAAGTCGGCAATATAGGCACGATAACCGTTTGCAGCAATATCAACCAAAACCTCAATTGTCCAAGCGACCAAAGCAAATTAATAGTGGGTATTTCTGACGGTTTGGCACTTTCGCCCGACCTGCCCAATGCCTACCTCACAGACGGTACGCCCCTCAACGCTACCTTCCAAAACGACACCATTGAAGTAGCTGGTCTTGAAGGAATCAGCATCAACTGCGTAAATCTCGACTTGATATGGACAGGACAGGAAGACCCCGAAAGCTATCAAATTAACTTTGAGCTTTTGTATGAATGTGAAACAGGTTGCGACTGCTTTGAAGCCATAGACTGTGGTTTTTTCTCCATCGTTCCTGGAATAGACCCATTGCCCGACACCTGCGCCAACCTCATAGAATCCGCCGCTTCTATCCAAAGACAAACTTTTGGTTGGAAAGATTTGGACCTCCAAGAAAAAGTCGACCCGTCCGAAAATTCGCTCAACCTTCAATTTGCCTTAGCCTGCGATACTATCAATTATCAATCTCAAAGTTTTGTAGAAGAACCTTTTGAAGATTTAGACAATATGCGATTGCGTGTATCTTATGTCACTACAGACGAAAGCAGCGAATTGCTACAATGGCTTTCTGGCTCTTTTTCGTGGTATGACTCCGAACTCCAACAAAGTTTCGACTGTATCATTCCAAATGATTTAGCTGTTTTTGAAGAGGCAAGTGAATTATTAAGGGCTACGGATTTTTCACTAATCGAACTGTTTGAAAGTTGCGGATTGGATGCTGCGGATTTTTCACAAGGCGACTCCCTATCCATTGAAGGTGATTTTTTGGTATTAGAAGAAGGATTAAACAACGAT
>JBMYXW010000555.1:2896-3114 GCA_049608825.1 Chitinophagales bacterium | reverse complement strand
AAATTCAACCAATACTTTTAAAACTAAAAAAATATTTTTTTATCCAAGAAAAACATCCGTCAAGCATCCATAGTATCAATTCAGCATCCAAAGCATCAACCAAGAATCCATAAGAATCCATAAGAATCCATAAGAATCAATAGTATAAACCATGTTTCAATACGTTATAAAACGCCTTTTAATTTTCATCCCAACCTTGTTCATCATTTCACTGTTGG
>JBMYXW010000555.1:0-2886 GCA_049608825.1 Chitinophagales bacterium | reverse complement strand
AGTAAGATGGCACCAGGCGACCCTGTCGAGCTTATCAATAGAGGAGGATTGAGCGCAGGAGATGGCGGACAGTTGGCAGATATGTTGGCGACCGAACAGACCTACCTCCAAACCGCAGAACGATTGGGTTTGCACAATCCTGTCTTTTACCTTTCCTTCTCTCCTGTTTCGCAGTCCGATACACTCTACAAAGTAGTCAAACAAGGACATCAAAAAATGTTGAACAATTTGACTGGACAGTATGGCAATTGGCAGCAAATTTCGGATTACTACAAGAATTTGCGGACAATGGAGGCGGAGATTTACAAAGTCGCTCCCGATAGTGCGAACTACAATCCCCGTCGAAAAGCAAGGCGAGCCGTTGTCGACCTGTTTATGGAACACAAAGACAACAAAATCAGCCGCCTATTGGAAACCATCAACACCGCTACAAAAGCGGACAGCTCGATGTTTGTACTTCAAACATCTGCTCAAAACCTACTTGGTTCTTACGATAAAATCAAAAGCGAGGCGACTCCTTCCAAAAATTACATTCCTTCTTTGAAGTTTTATGGGATGGACAATCAGTACCACAAGTGGATAACAGGATTTTTTGTAGGAGATTTTGGTTATTCTTATCAAGACAATCGTCCGATTTCGAGCAAGATGTGGGATGCCATGCGGTGGACTTTGATTATCAATTTTATTTCCATCTTCTTGGCGTACATTCTTTCGATTCCGATTGGGGTCAATACGGCTATCCGAAAAGATACAACCTATGATAGAGTGGTGACGACCATTTTGTTCTTGCTCTATTCGCTGCCTGTTTTCTGGACAGGAACGTTGTTGATTGTCTTTTTTACCACGCCCGAATACGCCAGCTTCTTGAATTTGTTTCCAACTGGTGGAATCACCGACCTGCCACCCTCTGCGCCCTTTATGGACAGAATGTTGGATTTGGGGCATCACTTGATTTTGCCTGTGGTGTGTATCACCTATGGTTCTTTGGCGTTCATTTCTCGGCAAATGCGGGGCGGTATGTTGACGGTTATTCGACAAGATTACATCCGCACAGCTAAAGCGAAAGGTTTGGAGGAAAAACAAATCATTTGGAAACACGCTTTCCGCAATTCCCTCTTTCCGATTATCACCTTGTTCGCCTCTGTTTTTCCATTGGCAATTGCAGGTTCGGTGGTAATTGAAGTGATTTTTAGTATTCCTGGAATGGGTAAACTCCTTTTTGATTCCATTATTTCAAGGGATTGGCCAGTGGTTTATACCATTTTGATGTTGGCTGCAATACTCACAATGGTCGGGAATCTGATTGCGGATATGCTCTATGCAGTGGCGGATCCAAGAGTTACCTTCAATGAGAAGGCGTAAATTTAAATAGTAAGTAAATAGGTATCGGATACCTTGGAGGTATCCGATACCTATCCAATTCAACAGTTTAACAATTCTTCAGATGTTATTTCGTAAAAAGAAGTTAGAAGATAAAATAGAGGCACAGATACTCCAAAACGAGGGCAGAGACCAAGATTATTGGGCTTTGGTGAAGCGGCAATTTTACAAGAATCGTTTGGCGGTGTGGTCTTTGAGAATATTCTATGTCATATTTTTTGTGGCGGTATTTGCCGATTTTTTGGCAAACGAAAAACCGATTGTCGCACAGCTTGAAGGGGAAGTCTATTTTCCTGTGATGAATGGCTATGCGGTCAATTTGGGGTTGAGTAGTTGGGAAGACCAATTTGTGACCAAACGTTGGGATGAACACAATTATGACTTTGTGATTTTTCCGCCTATCCCCTACTCTCCTACCACGATTGATGTCTTCAATACCGACTATGTAGGACCTTTCGACAAACAAGAGGTCAAATCTCTGCGGTGGAAACATTGGCTGGGAACGGACGAACTGGGTCGAGATGCTGCAGCAGGGATGATTTATGGCGCAAGGGTAGCGATTGCAGTGGGCGTGATAGCGATGTCAATTTCTACGATTATCGGTATTTTGATTGGTGCATTGGCGGGTTATTTTGGGGACAACCGCTTGAAAATGTCCCGTATTCGCTTGTTTTTAAATATCGTTGGATTAATCATTGCGGTTTTTTACGCCTTCATTGCCCGTTCTTATTTCTTCTCGAATGCCGATGAGGAGGGCGGTCTGCTGCAACAGGTGGTCATTAGTCTCTTTATTTTTGTGGGGGTCATGGGTGTTGCCAATCTGCTGTCGTCCTTTTTGAAGCGAATCAGTTGGTTGGGCGAAAAGGTGACGATTGCGGTGGATATCTTGGTGATGCGTGCGATTGAAGTCCTCAATTCGATTCCAAGATTGTTGTTGATTTTGTCGATTGTAGCGATTACCGAACCTTCAGTGGTGAATGTGATGGTGATTATTGGTTTGATTTCGTGGACGGGAATTGCTCGGTTTATTCGGGCGGAACTTCTGCGGGTGCGAAACTTGGAGTACATTGAAGCGGCTCAGGCTTTGGGTTTTAGCGAAAAACGCATTATTTGGCGACACGCTATTCCGAATGCACTGACTCCTGTGTTGATTGCGATTGCTTTTGGGGTGGCTTCGGCTATCTTGATTGAAGCCTTTTTGTCCTTTTTGGGCATTGGCTTGGCGGCGGAAGATGTGACTTGGGGTTCATTGCTCAACTTGGCTCGTGGTAAATTTGCGGCTTGGTGGTTGGCAATTTTTCCTGGTTTTGCGATTTTTATTACGGTGACGATTTTTAATTTGTTGGGTGAGGGATTGACGGATGCTTTGGATCCGAGGTTGAAGCAGTGATTCCCTGCAATTTTATTTTAATTCGTGACGCAAGACAGTTTAGTATATTTTTTATACGAAACTCGAATTTCTTGTTTATAAGCCCTTATCAAATTTTTATTCAAATAAATTATTAA
>JBMYXW010000554.1:0-3116 GCA_049608825.1 Chitinophagales bacterium | reverse complement strand
TTGTATATTGGCACTTACACCCAAAAAGAAGGGCATGTGAATGGAAAGGCAAAGGGAATTTATGTGTATCTGATGAACTCTAAAACGGGTGAACTATCTTATCACAGCGAAATCGGAGGTATTACCAATCCTTCTCACCTCACGATTCATCCTAAGGGCAAATATTTGTATGCGGTCAGCGAAACAGGCGATGGTGAAAGTGCTTCGGTTCATGCTTATTCGATTGATGAAAATACCAAAAAAATCACCGAAATCAATCAACAAGCAGCAGAAGGATATGCACCTTGCCATATCAGCGTGGAGAAAACGGGGAAATATGCCTTGCTTGCCAATTATACAACTGGAAATGTGGTGATGTTGCCGATTGCAGCAAATGGAGGTTTGGAGAAAGCCACTTCAATCGAATACCAAAAAGATACTCGTTCTCGAAACATTGCGCCTCGAAAAGCTCATGCCCATTTTATTGCACCTGACCCTAACAATCGTTATGCTTTGGCAACAGATTTGGGACTAAACTCAATATATGTCTATAAAATGGATTTGGAACAGGGCAAATTGATATCGAATGGGGGAGCAACAGCAGAAACAGGCGCAGGTCCTCGACACCTTGATTTTCACCCTACGCTTCCATACACATACAGCCTCAATGAGAGAAATGGCACGATTGACACTTGGAGTTATGATGCAGAAACAGGTGGATTGACTATGCTCAAAACAGTGAGTACTGTACCAAACGATTACAGCGGTTCTATTGGAAGCGCAGATATTCACGTCCATCCATCAGGCAAGTTCTTGTATGCTTCCAATCGAGGAGGGCTCAACGATATTGCAGTCTTTGGAATAGATGACAAAACGGGTGAATTGACGTTTTTAACACGAACGGAGACACAAGGCAAAACACCTCGTAGTTTTGTAATTTCCTCTGATGGTCGGTTTTTGTTGGTTGCCAATCAAGATTCGAGTACTATTGTTGTGTTTTCGATTGATGAACGGACGGGTAAATTGACAGCTACTGGTGAAATTGAAGAGGTGATGAGTCCTGTTTGTTTGAAGCTTTACCCATAAATAAAATCTGATTAAGTATGAAAGTATTGACCAGCAAATACTTGAAGTCTGACATCTTACTTACAGGAGTCTTTATTTAAATCTCCCTTACACCTCCCATTCCACATTGATTATTTTCTCCATCCATGGAAGTCGGACCATTGAATAGCTCCAAGGAAGTGTTTTTAGTAGTACGTCCCATGCTTTTTTTTCTATTTTTAGTTGCCAAAATTTTTCTGTCTCCTCCAATTTTCCATCTCTCAAAATAAACGACCCTCTAAAATTGTTTATCGTCATATTGTTGAGTCGCTTCCAATTCTGAATAATTGCTTGCATCATCTGTCCCGATATTTCCTTTTCCTTGTCGGTCATTTCTATTTCCGAAGGCACAGGTGTATCCAAAGGCAAACCACACAGCAATTTGTTCAAAACCAATTCATGTTCAGGTGATTTACTAAATCCCGTTGCCAAATATTGCAGCAAAAGCACTGCCCGATTTGCCGTAGTTTCATCTTTGAATTTGTTTTCCTCCAACATTCCCAAAAAATTGAAATAGCGAGACAAAAACGGATAAATCAATACCAAACCTGCATTGTGTACATAAATTGTTTCCTCCAAAAGTGTCTTTTTTGATTTCACCTTTTCGTCCAAACTCGTTTGCCGTTTCCGACCTTTGGGTTTGATATTTCCTACTCGCACATCGTATTTCACTTTCAGTTCTGACAAAGCTTCCCGAAGGTCGTTTTTAGAAGTTAATTTGGTCATTTTTAGGTATTTAATCGTGGTAATCAACATCCGTCCATACTCCTCTTTATCTCCATCAATCACCTCATTCAAGACTTGGTGAATAAAGTCCGCCAAAGAAAACGAAAACTCATCTATATCTTTCAAATACCACAACAATTCCCACCGCATCACTTCTGCCTTGAACATCACCGTCAAATCTTTCAAGTATTGCTCAATCCGCTTTGCCCAACTCGGCTGCAACAATGCTACAATCGCTTGGTAAGTTTTGTCCGAAAACTCTTTCAATATCTTTTCCAGCACCTCTCTGTCCCTCAATAAAGTCTTCAAAGTCGACTTTGAAGTATCGGGATAGGTCTCAATCAACGCTCTAAACAAACGCTCAAACTCCGATTTAGAATACTTCGCTGTTTGTGTTTTTGCACCATACAAATAATTCACCACCTCCCGCATATCAAAAATATCATCCTCATTTAATTGCAGTCCAATGCGTTCCAGCTCCTTTGCCATGGGCGTTCTTATTGACTCTTGTTCAATCACTTCCTTATCATTCTCCTCTTTTCCCTCCTCAAAAACCACCTTTGCTATTTTCGCCAAAGATTGTAGCGAAACCTTCAATACTTTCACCCCATCTGCCTCCTCCATTTTTTCGACAACTGCTTGAACTTGTTCCAACAATTCCATCGCCGTTGCACTAGACATTTTCGATAAATAACGAATCGCAAAAGCCAAAAATCCCAAACGATCAAATCCTGTATCTCCTTCTACCAAATAAGCAATCACTGACCGCCACTGCAATACCCGACTGCTCTCTACCTTAAAAACCGCAGAATCTGAAGCATATAAATTCGCCACGACTGCCATAAATTTCTCCACAAAAGCTGCATTCGTCCCCACAATAACCTTCAATAACTGACTCAATGTTTTGTCTGACAATTGCTTAATCAACCGTTCTTGTGCTTCATTCGCTTTCATTTCTTTCCGAAGCAAAGGCAAAGTCTTCTTAGACGACTTCTCCAACAATTCCACAAACAAACCCTCAAATGTACTATTTCGCCATCTTCGAGGCATCCGCTTTGGTAAAAGCCCATACTCCAAAAAATACACCAACAAATCCTCCAATGACCATTCTCGTCTGCGTTCTTCTTTCTCCTTCTCTTTGCTGTCTTTTGTTGATTTCTTTCTATTTGTTTTTTGTGTTTTTGGTTTTTTTTCTTCGTCCATTGTTTCCTGTTCCTGTCCGTCCACCGTGAGCCGTCCACCGTCCATCGTTTCCTTTTCCTGTCCGTCCACCGTGAGCCGTCCACCGTCCATCGTTTCCTGCTCCT
>JBMYXW010000553.1:0-3121 GCA_049608825.1 Chitinophagales bacterium | reverse complement strand
ATGTCGATAATGGACAAAAACAAAGACCACGAACCTTTTGACCGATAGTTTTTCTTCTTTTTGGAGAGTCGTTGTAGGCTGTCTTTTTTGCTTTCTGACAACAAACCCCGTTCTACTTGTTTGGTCAATTTTTCTCGAATCCCCCAACTAAAGGACACACCCACAGGCGCATAAATGCCAACAGTGCTTTTCCATTCGTCAAAATCACTCAAGTATTCACTGCCTCCAAAACCACCCAAATAGGCATTCAAGGCCACATTACTTCTGGTATCTCGTTTGATGCGAGCACTGCCCACAGGCATCACTGTAGCCTCCAAAACCACCTTTGCAGTCTCTGCACTTTCGGCTTCTGCCAAGGATGCCATAAAAGAACCATACTTCAAAAACTGCTTGCGGAACTTAGAGGATTCAAAGGATTCATTCGCAATGCTTTTGTCCAACAACACGACCGTATTCAAGATCGCAGTATTGAAGTGTTTGGTATGCAAATCGTAGTAAATTTCACCAGTCAAATCTGCCATATCCAAAAAATGATCGGCTTGTTCTGAGCTGTTTAGCCCCTCCACATAGTTGCCGAGGAAATTGTCCATCTCAAAAAAATGCTTCAACAAGTCCAAAGTGGAATTGAAGTAGGCGTAATAATCTCGATACGAAAACTCTTCATTGGCTCGTTTTTTCGCTTCAATATTGCGGAGTTGCTTGTCGACAGCATCCGTTCTTTTTACGAAAGTGGTCACATATTCTTCAATCGGATTGAGATCTGTGGCAAATTTTCCGAATATGTTTCGCAAACTCATTTTTTCACCTTTCACCAAAAAGTAAATATCGCTTGCTTTTGACTGTTGATACAACAAACCCATAAAAATCCGAAAACTCGGTCTGTCCAATTTTTTCCAGTCTTCCTTTGCAACCCAGAGACGTTCCTCTTCTTCTTGGTTTTCACCTGTTTTCAAATCATAGGATTCACCATCGCTTTCATAACGCAAATTGTCAGAAAAGAACTCCAACATTTTCATGCCATTCACAAAGTTTTGAGCCAAACCCTTGAAATCTTCCAATTCTGAAAAATCTTCGTGTTCGTTCAAGGCTGCCAACATTTCGACAGGATTTGCCCCCTCAATGTGTTGATTCAACAAGATATTGGAAGCGATGAAAAATTTGCTTCCATCTTGTGCAAAAAAATCTTCATACTCCATCATTCTTGCCCGACAACTTTCATCCTTGAATGGACAATCACTTGGTGTTAAGTGCTTCAATCTCAATAGGTGATTTGGGAGGCTTTCAAGATCTTTTTTGAAGCCCTCTCGCACCACAGGAATCATTTCTTTGTATTGGTAAGCCTGAAACAAGTCCACAAAATCATGTACTTGTGGCATCAAGCGTTCAAATTCGGGATATTCTTTGAAGGTGTCTTGTAGTTTTTTGAAGTAAGAAACATACAGTTCTTCTTGCGAACGCTGAATAAGAAACTGCGCCAATCCATCTGCAAAACGATTGACCTTCAATCCTCCAATCTGCGAAAAAATGCCTTTCTTTTCTTGTTTAACTCTCAAAGCATTCCCAGATTCATTGTTTTCCAGTTGTCCTTCAGGCATCAAGGGTTCTAAAAATGGATTGGGGTTTTCAAAATCTCCTTCGGCATCCAATAATCCATCCATTACTTTTTCGATGGTCAAATCACTACTTTCGGGTTCTACATATTTAGCTAAAATAGCACACCAAGCCTCGACCGTAGCCACGTTTTGTGTCTGAAAACCCGAACCATCTTTTTTGAGATATTTGGAGAGTTCGACCGCATCTTGATAGGCATTTTGAGCAGTGATGTGTGTGGGAATAAGTGTGAAAAATAGGGTTAAAAAACAAAGGGTTAGTGATTTCATGCGATGCGAAATTGTTTGAGTTGTGTAAGTGCAGCCAATGGCTGAATGATTTTGAAGTCAGTCGTTTCCTTTGCTGTTTCTTTCAATATTTGAGCGTATTTTTCGGGAAGAATGTCCATGTTTTCTTTGTTGGCATAACTTTTCAAAAGTGCCAATACACCTGCTACATAAGCCGTTGCCATACTCGAACCTGAATCTGTTTTGTAACCTGCGTCTTTGAAAGTAGAGTGAATACCAATACCTGGGGCTGCAATATCGACTGCTTTGTAGCGGTCAAAATTGGGGCTTGGACTTTGATTTTTATCTATATCTGCCACGCCAATACAGCCTGTGTAGCTTGAAGGATACAAAAATTTGCTGGTCGCTCCCACAAAAATCACCCTCTCTTTGGCATCCACTAATAATTTTTCAATATCCTCATTTCTGCGTCGCAAACTAAAACTCATCATCACAATATCCACTTCTTCTTCCTTGATAGCCCACTTCAATGCAGCCTCTACTCGGTCATTGGTGACATCAAAATCCGACTCCGCAATTTTTGCAACATAGAGTTTGCAGTCTGGAGCAAGACCCACTACTTTTTCGGTTTTTTTTGCACAAACGATTCCTGCACAGTGCGTACCATGACCATCTGTATCATTGGCATCGCCATTATCTGTCGTAAAATCCTTCACCTTTTCGAATGACAAATCGGAATGTGTCAAACAAATTCCAGAATCCAATAATGCTACTTTTATTCCGCTTCCTTTCGTTTCCTCCCATAGTTGATTGATATGGTATTGTCCAATATACCAAGGCAAGCTATCATCTATTTCAGTAAGTGCTTCTGGAAATTCCTCCAAATCTTCTTCGTCAATAGCAGCCTTTGGAAACTCCCCCAAGTCTTCTTCGTCAATAGAAGCCTCCGGAAATTCCTCCAAATCTTCTTCATCAATAACAGCCTCTGGAAATTCCTCCAAGCCTTCTTCGTCAATGACTACTTCTGAAAATTCTTCTAAATCACTATCTTCTTCAGACAAGCCTCTCCCTATATTATCGTCTTCAAATTCGGTCAAGTCTTCATCGAATAGCTCATCATCAAAATCTTCAAATTCTAAATCATCGTTGAAGTCTTCATCGAATAAATCATCAAACTCGGTTTTAGAGAATTGAAATTCTTTTTGGGTTAATCCTTTGTTTCTATATATAAAGGCAAATAATAATCCTACAACAAAGCCTGATAAATGTCCTTCCCAAGACAT
>JBMYXW010000552.1:0-3124 GCA_049608825.1 Chitinophagales bacterium | reverse complement strand
GGATTTAAAATCCAAACTACTGCCCGCTTGCCCAAATGTAGAGTTATTTCAAACATTCTTACTTTGCTTCAATAACAAATAAATTGAATTCAAGTATTTGATAATGAGGTAATTATATCAAAAATGAATGCATTTTAATAAAAACTATAAGTGAAAACAAAATGACTACGTAAGCAAGCTATAAAAAGATTCGTAAAAAGGCAGGTTTTTTGACACGTCTTTGTAAAAAAATATTTACCTTTATTTATCTAAAGTAAGCCTCAATGGGTTAGCCTATAATAACTTGCCTATCTAAAAAAGTCCAATGGGATTAGGTGATTTTAAAATAAAGAATATTTAATATATAGACATGCTTTTCACCAGCAAATAATGAAACCCAATAAATTTTTTTGTGTTATGAAACGAACGATTACTGCTTTTCTATTATTATTTTTTTCAGCCTTATGTTTGGGACAGCCCACAGGCGAGGAAGACCTTGTCAAAGTAAACGACACACCTAATTTAAACATCGACCAAAGGGTTTTGTGGTACCAAAAAGCACAAACCAAAATAGACAAAGAAAATTTTGAAGTAGCCCGTGCTTATTTTACAGTTGCCATTGAGTTGGATGGAAATTATGCTCAAGCATATTATGGTCGAGGATTAGCCAAAGCAGCTTTGGGAGACTATTTGGATGCAATAAAAGACTATGATAAGGCAATTGAATTGGATCCTAATTTTGTGGATGCCCATATTGCCCGAAGTGAAAGCAACACTGCTCGAAACAATTTTGATGCTGCAATGGAGGATCTAACCGAAGCAATTGCCGAAAATCCAAACTCCAAAGAAGCCCTTCACACAAAAGGTAAGCTACAGTTGAAGCTGGGAGATTATCAAGGAGCTTTGTCGTCTTTTGATGACGCATTGTCATTGGATGATCAGTATGCAGAAGCTTTTAATGAGAGAGCCAAAGCCAAAGCTGCTGTGGGGCAATACGATGAAGCAGTTAAGGATTTTAAAAAAGCAATGATTATAAATCCATCTTACAAAGATGTTTATTATGCAGACAATTCTGCAAAAATCTTGGATGAAGACAATACGCCTGCGTTGAAGATGCAAATATCTTATGTGATTGGATTATTGAAAGCTTCTTATAATGATCATGAAAGTGCGATTGAAACCTATACACAAATTTTGACTCAAAACCCTGAGAACAAGGATGCTTACTTCAAACGAGGAGTTGCCTTGCAGGAAATTTATGAATACAACAAAGCTATTGAAGACTTCAACAAAGTCATTAAAATGGACTCTAAGTTTTCAAATGCTTTTGCATATCGAGCCAAAACCAAATCCTCAAAAGGCGATTACAAAGCCGCCATTGCAGACTATAACAAAGTATTGACGCTCGAACCCAACAACAGAAAGGCATTTATCGAAAGAGGAGAAACTAAAATTTTAGCGGGGAATTACAAGGATGCCATTTCTGACTTTGACCAACTATTAATCATAGACTCTCAGGATATGGATGCTTATAGCAACCGTGCGGATGCCAAAGCAGCAATGGGGGACTACAAGGCAGCATTGATTGATTATCACATTGCGATAGGAATTGACAGTGGGAACAAAGATGCTTATTTGAAGCGAGGAAAAACCAAAATTCAAGTATTGGACTACAAAGGTGCCATAGAAGATTTTGATAAAGTAATCGCCTTGGATGAAGAAGGAAACAAAGAAGCCTATAATTTACGTGGAAATGCGAAATCTGCTGTTGGTGAATATTTAGAAGCCATTGGTGATTTTGAAAAAGCGATTAATTTGGATCCTAATTTTCAAGGAGCTTATTACAGTCGAGCCAATCTAAAAGCAGCTCGTGGTGATTTTATTGGAGCGATTGTAGATTACGACAGGTCATTGGAGCTTTACGCTCAACACCCTATGAGTTATTACGACAGAGCAAATGCCAAATCTGCTATTGGAGACTACAAAGGAGCTTTGGAAGATTTCAATAAAGCATTGAATATAAATCCTGATTTCAAGTTGGCGTATTACAACCGAGCCAATGTTTACAAAAATTTAAATCAAAGTAAAAATGCTCTTGCTGATTATGCCAAAGTGATTGACATTGACCCTGATTTTGCGGATGCTTATTACTACAGAAGTGAAATCAAAATGGCTGAAAAACAATACAAAGAGGTAATTGAAGACATTGACCGTGCAATAGCATTGAATCCGACGGATGAAGTTTCTTACAATATTCGTGGAAATGCCAAATTGGCAATGAATGATTTTGACGGAGCTATTGAAGACTTCAATAAAGTAATAGAATTGAACAAAGAATCTGCGGAGGCTTACAACAATAGAGGACAGGCAAAGTTGAAATTGAAGGAATACCAAGATGCCCTTGCAGACTTCAATCAAGCTCTTCAAATCAAACCTACTTTCAGTGATGCCTATTATTACCGAGGAACAGCCAATTCTTCTATCGGGCAGCACGAAGCAGCAATGGCAGATTTTGACCAAGCCATTGAATTGAATCCTCAATATGGTTTGAGTTATTATCAAGACGGAACGGAGTTTGCGAGTGCAGGCGATATTTCGGGAGCAGACGCAGGAGCAATTGTTGACCCCAAATACAAGCTGTCTTATTTTAGTCGAGCGAACTACAAAATGTCAGAAGGGAAGTACAAAGAAGCTTTAGGTGACTTCGAGAAAGTAGTCGAAATTGACCCAGAATATAAACAGGCTCATTTGGGGAAGGGAATTGCCAAGACCATGATAGAAGATTATAAAGGAGCTATTTTGGACTTTAGCCAAGCCATAAAAATCGATAACAAATACATCACTGCTTACTTCAATAGAGGATTGGCACGAATGAATATGGGAGAATATGCAATGGCATTGTATGACTTTGACCGTACAAGCCACTTGGACAACGAAAGAGCAGATGCACATTATTACAAAGGTGTCTTGAAAGCCAAACAGTCGCATTACAAAGAGGCTCTCAAAGAATTTGAAAAAGCCATCAAAGTAGAGCCTAAATACACACAAGCCTACAATGAGCGAGGTTTGGCGAACTATGAGTTGGGGAACTATCAAGCCGCAAAAGTGGATTTTCATGTAGCAACTGCTATTGATCCTGGTTTTA
>JBMYXW010000551.1:0-3140 GCA_049608825.1 Chitinophagales bacterium | reverse complement strand
GCAAGGAATGGGAAAAAGTGCTCTATGTTTCGGACTCAACGGGTTGTGTAGATGTGGTCATTCACCCAACGAATACCGACACGCTTTTTGCGGCAATGTGGGAACGTACTCGACGACCCGACCGACGACGTTATGGCGGCAAAACTTCGGGTTTGTACCGTTCTTTGGATGGCGGTGATACTTGGAAAAAATTGCAGAATGGCTTGCCCAGCTACGATGTCGGACGCATTGGGGTACACATTTCAGCTTCCCACCCCAATATTGCCTACGCTATTTATGCGAATGAAAGCGGTGACTTCAAGGGTATTTTTCGGACAGACAATCATGGGAATAGTTGGCAGCAAGTCAATGACGAAGATTTGGTGGAAATGTACATCACCTACGGCTGGTGGTTCGGCAACATCCGCATTGACCCCACAAATCCCGATATAGTTTATGCCTTAGGCTTGGATATTTGGAAATCCATGGATGGTGGCAAAACATGGCTGAATACTTCTTCTGAACAAGGCCTACATGTCGACCAACATGGTTTGGTGATTCACCCTCAAAATGCCAACTTTTTGGTATCGGGAAACGATGGAGGCGTTTATACTTCAATGGATGGCGGCGAAAACTGGCAACACCTTCAAAACTTACCCATTACCCAATTTTATAGTTGTGCGATTGACCACAAAAACTCCAATAAACTTTATGGTGGCGCACAAGACAATGGTATTATCCGAACAAATTTGGAGGGAAACAATGGATGGAATCAGATTTTGTCGGGCGATGGTTTTCAAGTATTGATAGACTATGTCAATAGCGATTATATTTTTGCAGGGCATCAATACGGTAATTGGTATCGAGCAGTGGATGGCGGTGATACCTTTGTGACGATAATGGATGGTGTTGATCCTTTTGACCGCAAAAACTGGAATACGCCCATTGTGCAAGACCCTAAAGATGTGCGTGTTTTGTACTTTGGAGCGAATCGTTTGTATCGTTCCTATGACCGAGGTTTGTCTTGGCGACCGATTAGCAGCGATATGACCGATGGCCCAACGACAGGCAATTTGATGTATGGCACAATTACTACCATTGCGATTGCGCCAAGTGATTCAAAGGTACTCTATATAGGAACAGACGATGGCAATGTTTGGCACACACAAGATGGCGGCAAATCTTGGACTTTCCTTTCTCAAAAACTCCCCAAAAGTTGGGTGTCGGCTATTGTAGTGGATGCTAAAAACTCCAATATTGCCTACCTTACTTTTTCAGGTTACCGACAAGCAGACTATACACCGCATATTTTTCGGACAGAAGATGGGGGAGAGGCTTGGACGGATATTTCGAGTAATATGCCCGAAGCTCCAATTAATGCGGTGATTGCAGACCCAAAAAACAATCAAGTGCTGTATGTAGCTTCTGATTTGGGCGTGTTTGTGACCTACAATTTGGGTGAATCTTGGGAAATGTTGGGCAGCAATTTGCCGAATGTGCCTGTGATGGATTTGGATTTGCACAAGAAGACAGGGAAATTGGTGGCGGCTACTTATGGGCGGGGGATGTATTTTTTGACGACTGATTTTAGAAATTAAAAAAAGCATGTTGACTGACTTCAAATGATGTACCCAATTGTTTGTGAAAACTAAGTAGGAAGACAGATTAAAGAAGCGAGAAGTCAGACTTCAATACTTTGATTAAAAAAGGATTGAAGGTTCTTTTGTGTAAAATTATTTTTGTTTAACTACTTATCACCAAAAAATTCACTCATCTACTCGTTTAATCTCCGCTCCCAAAGCTCTTAGCCGCCCATCAATATTTTGATAACCCCTGTCAATTTGGTGGATATTGCTAATCACACTTTTGCCTTCTGCCGACAAAGCTGCAATTAACAAAGCAATTCCCGCACGAATATCGGGTGAACTCATACGAATACCTCGAAGTGCTGTACTGCGATTGAGTCCAATGACAACAGCTCGATGTGGGTCACATAGAATAATTTGTGCGCCCATATCAATCAATTTATCGACAAAAAACAGGCGACTTTCAAACATCTTTTGGTGAATCAATACACTGCCTTCTGCTTGTGTTGCTAAGACCAATAAAACGCTCAAAAGGTCAGGTGTTAGACCTGGCCAAGGATGATCCGAAATAGTGAGAATAGAACCATCAATGAATTTTTGGATGGTGTATTTTTCTTGGGCAGGAATGAAAATATCATCGCCTATGATTTCGAGTTGGATGCCCATTTTGCGGAAAGTAGTCGGAATGATGCCCAGTTGATCAACTCTTGCATTTTTGATGGTGATTTCGGATTGGGTCATTGCAGCCAATCCAATGAAACTACCAATTTCGAGCATATCAGGCAATATTCGGTGTTGACAGCCGTGAAGCATCGGAACACCTTGAATGGTCAACATATTGGAGGCAATGCCTTTGATTTTTGCGCCCATACTGTTTAGCATCCTACAAAGCTGTTGGATGTAGGGTTCACAAGCCGCATTGTAAATCGTGGTGACTCCTTCTGCCATCGTTGCCGCCATGATGATATTTGCAGTACCAGTCACAGAAGCTTCTTCCAATAAAATGTAGGTTCCTTTGAGTCCGTCTGAAGCTATGCGAAAGGCATTTTCATCCTCGCTGTAAGTGAAATTGCCTCCCAAAGCCTGCAAGCCCAAAAAATGTGTGTCCAATCGTCGTCGCCCAATTTTGTCGCCGCCAGGTCTTGGTAAGTAGGCTTTTTTGAAGCGAGCCAATAAGGGACCTACTATCATCACCGAACCTCGAAGTTTGCTTACTTGCGCTCGGAAAGCTTCGGTGTGGAGGTAGTCCATATTCACTTCGTCTGCCTGAAAACTATAGGTGTCTTCACTTAGGCGTTCTACTTTTACGCCTATATCCGCAATGATTTCTATGAGTTTGTTGACATCTCGAATGTTGGGGATATTGGAGATGGTCACTTTTTCGTTGGTCAGTAATACTGCACATAAAATCTGTAATGTCTCGTTCTTCGCCCCTTGGGGAATCAGTTCTCCTTTGAGAGATTTTCCTCCAATGATTTCAAAAGCATTTACAGTAGAAAGTGTTTCCTCGTAACCTGCTAAGTAAGAAGCTGTTTCTTCTTCTGAATAGTGAGAAGTGTTACGTTTACCTCTTCC
>JBMYXW010000550.1:0-3141 GCA_049608825.1 Chitinophagales bacterium | reverse complement strand
TATAGGTGAAACGCATAGCAGCTTGGGTAATTTGGAAAAAGCCTTGCAATATTTTGAAGAACGTTCTCGATTAAGCAAAGAGCTGTATGAATCCAATTCTCAAAATGCAGAGTTCAAATATAACATGGGGATATCTTACTCTAATCTGGGGGAAACGAATAGTAATTTGGGCAATTGGGAAAAAGCTTTACAATATCTTGAAGAAGATGTAAAATTGACCAAAGAACTATATGAGTCCTATCCTCAAAATGTGATATTTAAAAACGGTCTAGCGGTTTCTTACAGTAAGCTGGGGCGTATATATGAAAAAATGGAGGATAATTTAAAGCGAAAAGAATATTTGAAGAAAGCGAAAGAAATTTGGAAGGAATTGGCAGCGGGTTTTACTAAGTATATTGAATTTCAAAATAATTTATAATGTATGGAGAATCAATTGAAGGAGTAGTTTCACCGTTCAAATGTCGGCGAATCTATTAGATGTCGCCGAATTCTCACTAAAGAGCGGAGATTTCGCCGACACCCAAAGGGTTCGGCGACAATTGAAGCGGCAGGAATGTACAAAGTTGCCAACAGTAGAAGCGGCAATTTCAAAATAATTGGGGATGGGTGGAGAATCAATTGGAGTAGTTGCTCATTCACCGTTCAAAGTTGCCAAAATTGGAAATTGTTGGCAAAGTCTCTCTCGTAGTGGAAATTGTCGCCTATGGAACATCCCGATTCATCGTGGACACCCAAAGGGTTCGGCGACAATTGAAGTGGGATGTTCCATTGGCAAAGCCTCTCTATTAAACGA
Source organism: Chitinophagales bacterium (assembly GCA_049608825.1). Taxonomy (GTDB): domain Bacteria; phylum Bacteroidota; class Bacteroidia; order Chitinophagales; family UBA2359; genus JAUHXA01. The sequence goes on along the minus strand of JBMYXW010000550.1, from coordinate 2,348 downwards.
AAACTTTGACAACACGCCACTCTTTAACAAAACCCTTAAAAACCCAACCCACTCCAAAACCCTTCCGCAAACATACGACATACACGCACAAAGCCTCTTCAATTTTTCATTTTGACATCCAGCTTACATTTTTTTAAAGTGCTGAAAATCAAATTGATATTTCAAAATAAAACCTGTCGTGTTACTGTCGTGCCATTGTCGTAGCCTGAAAGTCAAGGAAAAACGCTGAATATATCCGATATTTGCAAAATCAAACGAACCCAAAGTTTTGCAACCCACAAGACAACTCTGCCTATCTAAATTGTTAAGAACCTTTTACCCCAAAAATCACTTGCTGTAAATCGGCAAATACATCAATGTATATTGTTGTTTGAACCAAAAACAAAATTACAAACCAAACAAACTGTTTCATGCCTATGCGACAACGACATTTACTACTATTAATCTTATTTATTTTATGTACCGTTTCCCTCAAAGCACAAGTCACTGTGAGTGGAACAGTGACAAATGCAAGTGACAATACAACACTTATAGGTGTAACCATCCTTGAAAAAGGCACAGTTAACGGAACCGTCACAGATACAGACGGCAATTATTCCATTGAAGTAACAGACGAAAATGCCATGTTGGTATTTTCCTACATCGGCTATTCTACCCAAGAAATCCCTTTAGCAGGCTCAACGAATGTCAGCATCACAATGCAAGAAGATGTAGCAAGTTTGGACGAATTTGTAGTGGTAGGTTACGGTGTTCAAAAGAAAAGCGTGGTAACAGGATCTATTTCAAAAGTGAAAGCAGAAGATTTGGAATCCATGCCTGTGACCCGAATCGAACAATCCCTTCAAGGACGTACTTCAGGTGTGCGTGTGACCTCCAATTCTGGTCAGCCAGGCGAAAGCGGTACCGTGCGGATTAGAGGAACAACTTCAATCAATGGCAGTGATCCCTTGTATGTAGTCGATGGTGTCCCTGTTGGAGGAGGAATTGACTTTTTGAATCAAGGCGACATCGAATCTATTGAAGTATTGAAGGATGCGGCTTCTGCCTCTATTTATGGCGCACGTTCTGCCAATGGTGTAGTTTTGGTTACGACCAAAAAAGGTATTACCAACCGAATGAGTGTGAATGTGAACTCTTATTATGGTACACAAGCCCCTTGGAAAAAACTCTCCGTACTCAATGCCCGTGAATATGGGATTTTGATGAATGAGTCCTCTGTTGCAGCAGGGGGCGATATCTTATTTCCCGACCCAGATGCACTTGGAGAAGGAACAGATTGGCAGTCAGCCGTTTTTAGCGAAGATGCTCCAATTCAAAACCACGAAATGAGCATTTCGGCAGGAAGTGAGAAATCAACTTATTATGCTTCCTTTGGTTATTTTGACCAAGAAGGAATCGTAAACAGAAAGAAATCCACCTACCAACGTTTCATTGCCCGCTTCAATTCAACCCACAATCTCACCGAAAACATCAAATTTGGTAATACATTGGGCTATGCCCGAATCAAAAGTCAAGGTGTTTCGACCAACTCCGAATTTGGTTCGCCAGTAGGTCGTGCGCTCAACCTCGACCCGATTACACCGATTTTAGAGACCGACCCCGAAGTTTTGAACAGCAGCGTATATACCAACTTCCCCGTTGTAACCAATGCTGATGGCGTACCTTATGCGATTTCTGATTTGGTAACATCCGAAGTAGTGAATCCCGTTGCAGCCCTCGAAATCCAACAAGGATTTGGATGGAGCGACAAGATTGTAGGAAATGTATTTGGTGAAGTGAAATTTTTGGATGGATTCAAATTCCGTTCGAGCATTGGAGCAGATTTAGCTTTTTATGGAGGCGAAGGTTTTACGCCACTTTTCTACCTCAATGCCACCAACCGCAACGACGTCACCAGCTACAACCGCAGTCAAAACAAAGGTTTGTACTGGATTTTTGAAAACACCCTTTCCTACACCAAAAAGATTGGCGGACATGATTTTAGTGTCTTGGTCGGAACAGTAGGCGAACAAAACAAAGGACAAGGCATCAATGGAAACATCAGAGATATTCCTGTAAATAATCTCGAAGAAGCTTCTTTGGGTTTTTCTACACCTGCCGAAACCCAAACTTTTGGCGGATTTGAATACCTCAACACCTTGGCATCTTATTTAGGTCGAGTCACTTACAACTACAATGAAAAATATCTATTCTCTGCCACCATGCGTATAGACGGTTCTTCCAGATTTGGATCCAACAACAAATATGGATATTTTCCTGCAGCATCTTTGGGATGGGTATTGACCGAAGAAGGATTTTTGGCAGGTAATTCTAGCATCAACTTCTTAAAAGTTAGAGGTTCTTGGGGT
>JBMYXW010000549.1:0-3146 GCA_049608825.1 Chitinophagales bacterium | reverse complement strand
AGATGTTCTTTACTCTGTTTTCTTCTTCATTGTCATACACTTGATACCTCTCAAAACGCTGTTTCCTTTTGATGGGCTGGAAGAAATAAGCAGAGGTATCGAAAGGAGCATTTTTTAGAAAAGTATTGAAGCTTCTGTACAGTCCTTTTTTTGGTTTTATAGTATGATCATACGCATAGTCTGTTTGAACTGTATCATTTTCTGCAGTAATAACTGGAGTTGTATTTTCCCAGTCGGTTTTTGAAAAATCATTTATGCAGGTGGTGAGAGCTTCCATAATTCTTTCATCGTGTCTGTCAGTAACATCGCTCATACCTTTGTTCTCAACGACTGCTATAAATTCCCCAAAAGATAAAAGCTGTTCACCTTCTTCTTTTAAAAATTCCAGTCTGACTTCACATCCCCCCATTTCCGTAAAAGCAGAGGTTCTTTCATAGATAGAGAGTTCGTTTATTTGAAGAACAAAAGGTGCTTTTTTTTCCGACACCTGCAATAGTTTACTCAAAAAACTGGACAATTGAGTTATTAAGCCTCCTTCAAAATCGGCAGGTACTTTTCGATTTCCCAAGCCTTTTTGTATGACTCCAATATTTTCTTTATTGAGTCGATTGTCAATGACCTTTGAAACGTAAAAATCTGCATCGATGGCTTTAACGAAAGGAGGATTTAATTTGACAATATGGGTCTTCTTTTGAGCATACATGCTGCTTGTTGTGAGAAGAAGTAGGGCAATAAATAGGGTTTTTACATTCATAATTTCAACTCATATTTTGTACATTGAAAATACTAATACAATTCTAAACCAATTTGTGTTTTAATAACTGAGTGATAATGTTAATTTGCCGTCTATTCTCCCAATAACAAAAAAACCACCCCCAAATTTAGAAACCATATTCAGCTTCACCATCTGAACTTTTTGAAAAAGCTTGACGTTATATATTCAATTGAAGACATATTTTTTTATACTTCTGAAAAAATACTGTTATAGCCTTCGTAATTTACGAGACTTTTGCCGTTTTTTGCGTCTGAATTAAAAAGAATACAATTCCTCCCACCATTTTATTTTCCTACAATTTTTTAAAAAATTCAAGACATGAAAAAAATGCTATTGCTATCCTTGATGATAGTAACTTTCGGTTTACAAGCACAAACCCTTGAGGAGTTAAAAACCCAAAAGGCAGATTTACTAAGCCAACAAAAAGCAAAGCAGGCAGAAGCAGAAGCCTTCGATACAAAAATTGGAGACTTAAACAAACAAATCGAAATCTTGTCGGGTTGGCAGACAGGTTTGAGTGGTTTGGTGGGGCTAAATTTTGGAAGCTCCAGTAATTGGCAGGCAAATGCGAATCCAAACAGTTCTTCTTCAACATTGAATATAGGAATCAATGCTTTTGCCAACAATATCAAAGAAAAAACCTATTGGAGAAACACTTTGACAACCAATGTAGGTTGGCAGGGATTGGACAACAATACGAACGACGATGATGATGGAACTGATTTTTTGGAGAGTAGAAATGTTGATTTATTGATTTTTTCTTCTTTGTATGGTTTTCGATTGAGTGAAGACATTGCCATAACTGCTTTGGGAGATTTGAACACTTCGGTTTTCAATTTTCTCTCCCCAGGTACAGCGGATATTGGAGTAGGGGCTACTTGGACTCCAAAAGCCATTCCCAACTTGGTAGTAGTGGTGCATCCTTTGACCTATCACTTTGCCTTCTCATCCTTTGACAATATTGACAGTCAGTCGGCAGTTGGCGCAAAATTGAAAGCTACTTATTCTCACGAATTCCCAGGTGGTATTGTTTGGTCTTCCAATTTTGGTGCATTCCTTCCTTACAGTAATGAGAAGTTTCTTAGTTTCAAAGGCGAAAATGAAGAAGATGATATAATGGAGGGTTTGTTTGAATATACTTGGATTAACTCCTTGAACATTGCGGATGTTTGGAAAGGTGTTGGAGTGGGTCTTACTTACGGAATCAGAGATGCAAAATTTGAATTTTCTGAAGGTACGCAGTCTTATACGGCTGTTGGGTTGACTTATGGATTTTAATAAGTAACGGATTCACTTTTGAGTAGAAATAAAAAAGTGGGTTGAATCTTGAATGATTCAACCCACTTTTTTTGCTTTTTCGACTGTGTGTGAGGCACCCAAAAGATACCTCTACACAATCATCCCATTGGTTAAATATGGGTGGATTTATTATCTTCCATAGCTTTAGGCATTTAGATTTGGAAGGGCACTCTATTCATTATCAGAAATAATTTAATCGAGCGCAAAGAACCATCAATTTTGTATAGAAGACAAAAAATAAGAGAGGGAATAAGAATACGGTATGGTTTGAACCAAGGAACGGTAAATTGGGAAGAAAAAAAGAGAGTGAAATGCCATTACACTTCCCAAATGGGTATTTTTAATTCAACCTTTGTTCCACAAATTTTTCCTAATTTATCAGTGATGTCAGTAGTTTGGACTTCAATAGGTTTTTTGTAGAAACTATTCAATGCTTTGAGACGGTCTGCTTGGATTTGTGTTCCCATAGATTTGTGTTGAGGCTTTTTTTTCTGGATTGTTGCAGAACGTCCAATTCCATTATCAGTGATGATAAAATGTAAGTTTTCCTCCTGTTCTATTAGTTCTAATCCAATCAAACCTTTTCCTTCTTTGGGCTGGATACCATGCAAAATGGCGTTTTCAAAATAAGGTTGTAAGAGCATTGGAGGCATCAAGAGAGCTTCTATATCTACGTCTTCACCTATTTTGATGCTAAAGTCAAATTTTTGCTCAAATCGCAGTTGTTCTAAGGTCAAGTAAGTCTGAATGAAATACACTTCGTCTTCTACTCTTACCAAGGCTTCATCCGAGTTTTCGAGGGTTTGGCGCATCAAAGAAGCAAAACTTGCCAAAAACCGTTGTGCATCTTCACTTTGATTGTGGGCAATATAGTTCTGAATCGAATTAAGTGTATTGAAGATAAAATGAGGGTTGATTTGAGCACGGAGAGCTTTTATTTCAGAAGCAATTTTTTCTTTTTCTTTTCGTTCACTTTCTACTTTTCTTTCCAGAAGATTTATCGCCTGTTTTGCCTTTGACCCCATAATTTCTTCTTTCAGTTTCGTTTTTTTTTGCAAAAACTCATAGGCTA
>JBMYXW010000548.1:0-3149 GCA_049608825.1 Chitinophagales bacterium | reverse complement strand
ATCAACATTCGGATTTTGACCGATACCAAAACCAATATCGGTATCGCCGCCAAGACCACAAGCGTCAATTGCCAATTGAAAAAGAACATGATGGACAGGCATATTGTAATCATCGTAATTCCCCAGATGCACTCCAAAAATCCCCACGAAATCAACTCTACGACTCGCTCGGTATCGGAGGTAATTCTCGACAATAGCCAGCCCGAAGCGGATTTGTCGTAATAAGAAAAAGAGAGATTTTGCAGTTTGTGGAACATCTCTTTGCGGAGGTCATACATCACACTTTCTTGGATGTAGCCTGCAAATCGGATGAAGTAATACACGCAAATTACTTGAAATATGCCATTGGCTAAAAACAAACCTCCATACCACCAAAGTCCACTCCAATCGGGTTCTGGGGTCACGCCTTTTGCCCAACTTTCCTGATAGACTTCAACGAATGGCATTATGGCATCGTCTAAAAAAAACATCCATATTGCTGGGAATATCGCATCGCTTATGGCTACCAAGACAACGCTGACGATAAAGCCCCAAAACATAGATTTGTAGTTCATCGCATAGCCGAAGATGCGTTTTAGGAAGGGAATCAATGCTCCTGCATCTTTGAATTGTTCGTCTTCTGATTGTTTATATTGTTGCATTATTTTTTATTTGTGTTTAGGTTGATAATGGTGTTTGGGTGTTTATGGGCTTATATTGATAATGGTTTTTTGTGTTTGAGTTGGTGTAGAGACGTTTTAGTAAAACGTCTTTACGTATTTGAGCCGTTCAAATGTCGGCGAACCTTTCAGGTGTCGCCGAATTATCACTCCATTATCAATTTTCCATTATTAATTATCAAAGTTCGGCTTCCATTTCGGCTTGTACATTATAAACCTGTTGATAAAAGCCTTCTTGCTGTGACAACGCTTTGTGGTTGCCTTCTGCGGTTACTTTACCTTTTTCAATTACAATAATCTTATCTGCACGTTGGACAGCCGTAATTCTATGGGCAATAATAATGGTCGTTTTACCTTCCACTTTCTCTTTCAAAGACATTTGGATATTGTATTCAGTTTCAGTATCAACCGCTGAAGTTGCATCGTCCAAAACCAAAATATCGGCAGACTCCAATAAAGTTCGGGCGAGGGTGACACGCTGTTTTTGTCCACCCGAAAGAGCTACGCCCTTCTCTCCTACCAGTGTATCATAGCCCTCTGGAAAAACGTGCATGATGTCGTGTATGCTTGCCGCTTTTGCAGCGTCAATGATGGCCTCATCATTGACTTCGGTTTGGGTATAAGCTATGTTTCCTTTGATGGTAGTCGAAAACAAAAAAGCATTTTGAAGTACGACTCCAATCTGTCTTCGCAAAAAAGTTTTGCTGTACAATTCGAGAGGTTTACCATCCAAAATAATTTCGCCTTTGGTGGGTTCAAAGAATCGGGTGAGCAAAGCAATAATTGTTGTTTTACCTGCCCCTGTTGGTCCCATCAAAGCGACTTGTTGACCTGCTGCAATTTTGAAACTTACGTCTTGAAGTACATACTCCTCTTCTTTGGCTTCGGGATATTTGAACCATACATTTTTGAAGACAATCTCCCCTTTTAGGTTTTCGCCTTCAAAGCCAGAATAATCTTCTTCTGGCGTGTCCATAATTTTGGAGATTCGTTCCATTGCTACGATTGCCATACCCATTTGCGACACGACACGACCGAGGCGGCGCATCGGAAAAGTCACCATGATGGCATAGGTATAAAAACTGGTCAATTCACCAATCGTGATTTGGTTCGTCAAGGTGAAATAACCGCCCGCCATGATAGATACTGCAATTTGAAGGTGAATCAAGGCATCGGAAAAGGGCCAAAAAAAGGCGTGTAGCATGGCATGGCGTTTACCGATTGCCAACTTTTTTTGATTCTGCCCTTCAAATTTTTCCATCTCCGATTGTTCTTGTGCAAAGGCTTGCACGACTCGGATTCCCGACAAGTTTTCTTCTGCAATTCCTGTGAGTTTGTCCTGTTCAGCTTCGTGTTCTTCCCATACTTTTCGCTCTCTTTTGAAGAAAATGTAGGAAGTCCAGACAATAAAAGGAACGGATGCAACGGCAATCAAGGAGTATGTGAGGTGTACGGATGCCATCATCCAAAAGGAGAAAACGAAAATGGAGGACAAGAGGATTACATCGACCACTTGATTGAGCATGAATCGACGGACAGTTTCGACATCCCCTGTGCTTTTTTGGATGATTTCGCCCGTTGAAGTTGTGGCATGAAAGGTCAAAGGTACTTTTTGAAGGTGGGCAAAGAGTTTGTCCCGAAATTGTTTGATGGCTTTTTCGGTACAAAAAGAGGAAATGGTACTTGAAGCAAACATGGATGCGCCTCTTAAAAAAGCAATTCCTAAATAGACCAAACCCAAACAGAGCAGTACCCACACAAGGTTGTTGAGGGTGAGTTCGGGAACGAGGTTGTAAACCAATTGTGCGAAAGGGTCGTTGGCTTCGGGTTGTTGTGCGCCATTGGATTGAAAATAAACGATTACTCCGTCAATGGCAACTTGGAGTACCTTGGGTTCTAACATTCTGACAAAGGTGGAGAAGATGAGCAGTATTGCCGCACCTAAATAATAGTGTTTCCACTTGTCGAGGATTGAAAATAGTTTGTATAGATTCTGCATAGTTGAAATTTTAGAATAGAGAGGTGAGAGCAGGGAAGCGAGATATAAATCAAAATCTCACTTCCGACACCTGACTTCTCTCCTCTACACTAAGATTAGGTCAAAAAAAAACCGCAAGCATCGTATTGATAATGCTTGCGGTTTGCATAAAAAATGGTTTTATATGATAAAATCACACCAAACTCCATTTATGCCACAAGCTTCCCTTATCAACTTTCCAAAAAAAGCTGATGCTCGCCATTGAAGGTCGAGGGGAGGTGTTATTATATGTTTTTTTAGTGATATTCATCAAAATTTATTTTGTTAAAAAATGTTTTTTTGAGATGAAGAGAGTTTATATGTTGATTTAGATTGTTGTTGATTTATTGTATTGTGTGACCAACATTCGTTTGGTTTGAATAGTTCCATGATATTTATTTTTTTTCAAATTAATTATTTATGATTGATTTTCATTACAATCAAGTTAAAGCATATTGGAGTGCTGCTATTAT
>JBMYXW010000547.1:0-3150 GCA_049608825.1 Chitinophagales bacterium | reverse complement strand
CAGTGTCCAACAATAATTTAGGCAATTTGAAAGGACGTTTGACAAAATTAACAGCACTTCGACGAACCAATTCCAAATCACTCGGCACTTTTTCGATTTTTTTGGCAGGTGGTGGCGGAAATTTGCGAGGTTCGGGAGTCATGTCATAAATGATGCTGTTGATATCTGCCCCCGACATTCCGTCAATAGCTGCGTGGTGAATTTTGCTGAGAATTGCTACCGAACCAGGAGGCACTTGTGGAATGTTGTTGATTCCTTCAATGAATACGACTTCCCAAAGTGGGCGATTCCGATTCAAAGGTTGGCTGAACAAGCGAGAAGCCAGTCGTCGAAGTTGTTTCCAATCACCAGGTTGTGGCAATGCTGTGTGGTGTATGTGTCGGCTCAGACTGAAGTTGGGATCGTCTATCCAATAGGGATAGTCCAAACTCAAAGGTACTTCCACTAGTCTCTGGGTAAAGGAAGGAACAAGGTGTAAGCGAGATTGAAGAATCTCTTTAAAAGTATCAAATTCGAGCGAACCTTCAATAATTGCCAATCCACCAACATGCATTGGCGAATTAGGCGTTTCAAGATATAAAAACGAGGCATCTACGCCAGTTAATGCTTGCATAACTTATCAGAATGAAAATGAAAAATAAAAGGGTTGTTTACAAAAATACCTCCTTTTTTTTCATCTACCACATATATTCTGTTTTTTTGACTTCTAAAGTAATTTTGTTGGTCAAGCTTATTGAAGCCTGAATGGTCAAAAATATTGCCCACCTATTATTTCTTAACATTCATTAAGTGAAAATACAAGCAATTTTCCCTAATCTTGTGTCTCTTTTTGTAATAGGAAGGTTGACGCTATTCCCTATAACCACAAACCATTGATTTTCATGCAAAAAATATTACAATCCTTAGTTTTTAGCCTATTATTGACCTTGATGAGCCTACCCTTGTTTTTGCAGGCTCAAAGTGGAGATGCCATTGTTCGAGGTTTTGTTTATGAAGAAGAATCAGGCGAACCGATGATTTTCACCAACGTTTTTCTGGAAGGAACGACTTATGGTGCAGCAACCGACATCAACGGTTTTTTTAGCATCAACAAAGTTCCAGCAGGCACTTACATTTTGATGAGTACAGGTATTGGTTACGATACTACAAAGGTTGAAATCGTAGTGAAAGCCAAGCAAATACTCAATGAAAAACTGTTTGTTGGTAAAAGTGACATTGTATTGGATGTTTTTGAAGTTGGGGCAGCAAAACAAGAAGCCCAAACAGAAGTCCGAACATCGGTCATCAAAATTACCCCCAAACAAATCACCAAAATCCCTGCTATTGGTGGAGAACCCGACTTAGCGCAGTACTTACAGGTCTTGCCTGGGGTCGTCTTTACGGGGGATCAGGGTGGGCAGCTCTACATTCGGGGTGGTTCGCAGATTCAAACGAGAGTACTCTTGGACGGCATCACGATTTACAATCCTTTTCACTCGATTGGTTTATTTTCGGTTTTCGAGACAGATTTGATTCGGAATGTGGAAGTAATGACTGGAGGCTTCAATGCAGAGTACAGTGGCCGTATTTCGGCGGTGATTGATGTGACAACAAAGGATGGTAACAAGAATCGACACACAGGTAAAATTGCAGCAAATACTTTTTTGAGTAAGGCAATTTTGGAAGGTCCTTTGATGAAATTGAAGGAAGGTGGTACAGGTGTAAGCGCATCTTATATCTTGTCGCTCAAAAGTTCTTATTTGGATAAAACTTCAAAAACGTTTTACTCCTATATCGACACGGCAGGGCTTCCATACACTTTTACAGATGTGTATGGTAAGTTGTCCTTCAATACCGACAATGGAAGTAAGTTCAACTTATCGGGTTTTCGTTTTGGAGACGATGCGAAGTTTGCAGGTCAGTCGGATTTTAGTTGGGATGCAACGGGTGTAGGTGGTACTTTTGTTTTGATTCCTGGCCAATCCAAAATGATTTTGGATGGTTTTTTGTCTGTTTCTGACTACAATCTTTCCTTGCAGGAAGGAGCTGGTGATCCCCGTGAAAGTTCTATTGGAGGCTTCAATGGAGGAATCAACTTCAATTATTTCTTGCCCAACAGCAGTGATATTACCTATGGGGTTGAAGTAAGTGGTTATTCTACCACTTTTGTTTTTACCAATCCTTTGGGCATTCAGATTGAAGAGAATCAAAATACTACAGAGATTGGCGGTTACTTGAAGTACAAGGCAAATATCAACGACAAATTGGTGGTTGAACCAAGTGTACGTATCAATTATTATGCTTCGGCTGCTCAGTTCAAATTTGAACCCAGATTTGGAATGAAGTACAATATGACAGAAGATATTCGCCTCAAAATGTCGGGTGGTTTTTATACCCAAAACTTTATGAGTACGAAATCTGATAGAGATGTGGTGAATCTTTTCACAGGATTCCTTTCTGCTCCCGAAACAGCGATTTTTGACACCGATGGCGAACGTGCAAATGACAATTTGCAGTCTGCAACTCATGCGATTGTAGGTGCTGAATTTGACTTGACCAATTCTTTGTCCTTGAATGTGGAAGGTTACTACAAGAAATTCAATCAATTAACGAATGTGAACCGAAACAAGTTATTTGGAAGTGATCCCAATTACATCATCGAAACGGGTTCGGCAAAAGGAATAGATTTGTTGTTGAAGTACGACTACAAAAACTTGTTTATGTGGATGGTGTATTCGCTTAGTGAAGTCGATAGAAACGACGGAACACAGATTTACAATCCTCACTTTGACCGTCGCCACAATATGAATTTCTTGAGTAGTTATAGCTTCGGAAAGAATACGGATTGGGAGGTGAGTGTTCGATGGAACTATGGTTCGGGCTTTCCGTTTACCCAAACACAGGGTTTTTACGAAAATCTCAACCTTTTGGACACTGGTGTAGATGTGGACTTAACTACCGAAAATGGCAATTTGGGAATTATTTTTGACGAACAGTTGAATGGAGGACGTTTGCCTGATTACCACCGATTGGATTTATCTATGAAAAAGAAGTTTGCAATTGGAGCCAATTCTATCTTGGAATTGTCGGGAAGTGTGACAAACATTTACGATAGACCAAATATTTTTTACTTCGACAGAGTTCGATACGACAGAATCAATCAGTTGCCAA
>JBMYXW010000546.1:0-3163 GCA_049608825.1 Chitinophagales bacterium | reverse complement strand
TATTCAGATTCCATCATCCGAAATATTTCTTGTGCTCGCTCGGTTTCATAATGATATTCAGAAATAGTCAATCGAATAGCACTCCACATATTGGCATCAAAATTAGTAAGTAGTTTACCAACAGAGGCATAACGACACAAATTCAAATCCGTTCCTTTTTCAATTTGAAGGTGAATAAAAACGGCTTTGGTTTTGAGCAGTTTGTAAACCTTCAAATCGGTCTTGGTTCTTTGCTCCAAATAATCAATTTGATTCAATTTGTGCTCCATAACCAAATCACTGAAATCATCCACCAATTGACAGGCATGTTCAGGATTTGTTTGGAGTAATTCTCCCCATTGAGGCGTATCAATGGTATTTTTGGCTAAAAATTGGATGAACTGAGAGGTGCGTTCCTCTAGCTCTTCGTAGGTAAGTCGACGAAACTTCATAGGCAATTATTTTTATTGGTTAAACTCTTCACTCGTCGATTTGGTAGTGTTCCCATCGTTTGTTTAAGAAGTTAACCATTATGAAGAAGTAAATGTTGGTTTATTGTGCTTATTTTTGTTGGTTTTGGAGGATTTAGGAAATTTCAAATATAAACTCAAGCAATACTTTAGCTTGTATTTAATCAAAAGTTACTAAAAAACAATGAAGTGTTAGGCAAACTAAAATATTAAATTAGGCATTTCCAAAACATAACCTGTTTGTTTACACAGTATTGTTTGAATTTGCATTTGCCTTAGTGATAAAATTTGTAATATGTTAAATTCCTTTAAAAAAAAGCACAAAAATTGTACCTTTCTATAAAATATGGACTAAAAAGGTTTTAAAGGTAACACCTAAGGGAAGAGAGAGAAATTAAATTTTTGTTGTATTTTCAATATTTTTTTGTCCAAAAAAGTATTTTTCAACAAAAATTGAAAAACTAAAATCTTATCCTCTACCTAAAGGTACGAAGCCCTCACAAAAAAGTTTGAACTTGACTAGTAAAAAAACACATATTTTTGAATCCAATACAGCATTTAAAGTAATTGTTGCTCCTCTAAATTGGGGTTTGGGTCATGCAACTCGTTGTATGCCTATCATAAATGCCCTGCTACAAAGAGGCCTAACCGTCATTATTGCAAGCGACGGGCGGGCACTCTCACTTCTAAAAAAAGAATATCCGACTTTGCAGCACATCGAATTGCCCGCTTATGACATACAATACAGTGGTCATACATTGGGCTTAGTGCCTACCATGCTTTTGCAAGTTCCCAAAATTTTGAAAACCATTCGTGCTGAACAAAGGTTGCTTCAAAAAATCGTTGAAGAAGAACAAATTGACCTCATTATTTCAGACAATCGCTATGGTTGTTATGTGAAGGGAGTTTTATCTGTTTTTGTGAGTCATCAACTTTTTTTGAAAATGCCTCCTTTCCTTCAATTTTTAGAACCTACAGTTGCCAAGACTCAAATGTATTTTATTCGACACTTTTCCAGTTGTTGGATTCCAGATTTCCCTTCAATAAGTCAAAGTTTGAGTGGTGATTTGGCGCACAAACAAGCTTTACCTAAAGCCAAATTTCGCTTTGTAGGCGCACTTTCGAGGATGAAAAAAAAGCCAAAGAAGAAAGAGCCTTCAATTGAAGGAAATAAAGAATTGAAAGGCTTCTTGAAGGAAAAATACGATATCGTAGCCGTTTTATCGGGACCAGAACCACAGCGAACACTTTTTGAAGAAATGCTGCAAAAACAAATTCTTGAAGCAAATTTGGAGGCTTTGGTTGTAAAAGGAATTACCGAAAATCAAGTTTTTGAACAAAAAAGTAAACACCTTCAAGTCGTCAATTTTTTGACTGCAAAAGAATTGAATAGAGTTTTGTTGGCTGCAAATATGGTGATTGCAAGGTCTGGTTACAGCACAATTATGGATTTGGCAGCTTTGGGTAAAAAGGCAATTTTGATTCCAACTCCTGGACAAACTGAACAGATATATTTGGCAAATTATTTTCAGTCTAAAGGCATATTTTACACTGATTCACAATCTAGTTTTGACCTTCAAAACGCATTGAAGGAATCCGAAAATTATACAGGTTTTAGCATTGAAGTACAAGGAAATGACTTATTAAAAAAGGCAATAGAGAGCTTACTTCAAAAAGCCCGATAGACACAGCCTCCAATACTATCCTCCTTCGCCCCCGTAACCGAACTCAAACAATTCGCCTCTCTTCTCATTCGCAACACACCGACAAAACCCATAATCAAAGCCTCCTTAAATTCAACCACTTTTCGGTCGGGTACGATGACTTCAACAGGGGCATGATGGGCAATTCGCTGCATCAAAAAAACATTCAATGCCCCTCCGCCTGTTGCCAACAAACTATCTTGCTGTCCTTCATTCATTTCGATGCCTTCTCGTTTGTATATCTGCTTAATTTCCTTTGCTATTTGAATCGCAATATGCTCAACTGCTGTCCGCAACATATCTTCGATAGGCGCTTCACTTCGATTGAAAAGGGGCATAAAAGCCTCATTTATCCAAGTTCGACCGAGTGATTTAGGATAAGGTTTTCGATAATAAGAAGATTGATTCATATCCTCCAATAAATAACCATCTATTTCGCCACTTGCTGCAATGTGTCCATCTTTGTCATAATCCACATTCAGCACATTTGCCAACTGATTGAGTACCATATTGGCGGGACAAGTATCATAAGCCACAATTTTACTTTCGTTCACCTTGCAGGAAATGTTGGCGATTCCTCCCAAATTCAAACAAAATCGGTGCTTACTGAAAAGGTGAATGTCTCCAATCGGTACAATCGGTGCTCCCTCTCCCTGCAATGCAACATCGCAAGTTCGGAAATCGCATACTACTGGCAGTCGAGTTTTGACAGAAATTGCCGCACCGTCGCCTATTTGATTGGTGAATAGTTTTTCGGGGCGGTGAAAAGTCGTATGTCCATGAGAAGCAATGAAATCTACTTTGTCTTGCAATTCGTGTTTTTGGATGAAGTCATTGAGGATATCGCCCAGATAATGTCCAAAGAAAGTATGAGTTTTGATAAAAGTAAGTGCGCTTTGTTCCATCAATTTGCTGAGTCTCACCTCCCATTTTTTGGAGAAAGGAATGGTCTCTGCCTGCAAAATGTCAAAAGTCCACCTCCCATTTTCTTCTTCAAAATGGCAATACGCC
>JBMYXW010000545.1:0-3170 GCA_049608825.1 Chitinophagales bacterium | reverse complement strand
GTCGAGCCATTTTTCCCTCGATTGACCTGTAATTTGCAGAAAATTTGGTCAATTTCGCTCACCTCCAATTCCCGATTTCCACGCCACAAAAGCGGTTCATGCAGTATTTTTAGTCTCGTCTGAGTGGCATTGATGTGTGTAGAGTTCATAAAACCCGCCAAAACGGTGTAAATTAATCCTATACCAACTGCTAAATGAAGTAGTCCAAAAATTGCCATCATCCAAACACCTTCGGTGAGTGCGATGTAATACCAAAACGCCATAAATCCGTTCCAAAAAAGGGCGAAAAAAGCCAAGAAAATATACATTGGAGAATACCATTTGTAACTGATGTCGAGGCTACTACGAAGCTGCAAGACTTCAAATTTTTCGGGCATGGCAACAGAGGGGCGAGCAGCCTTAATTTGACTATCAAAACTAAAAACACAATCACAAGCATCACATTTTGCCAAGGCTTTTTGTATATTGATGTTTTTGGAAGAAATTAAAGCTTCACAATTTTTACATTTAATATTGGACATTATCTTTGCGTTTTAAAGTTTTGATTTTGAAAAATACGGCTAATTTCTGATATATTGCTTTATAAAAAAACACTGATTAAAAAACGATGAATAGAAAAGAAACAGAAATTGAATTATTGCAGCAACATCCTCGACGACTGATAGTTCTGTATCAACCTTTGCTCCAAAAGTTGATACAGAATTATATTCAACGCTTGAATACTTTTCAAAGTTCCTCTAACATTCTGTGGTCACACCTCCAAAGACATTTGCCTTCATTGCTGCAAAAAATGTTCAAAAAACATGGTGCAAAAGTTCATATAAAAACATTGATGGTTGAGGCTGCAAGATTGTTGTGCAATGATTTTGAAGATGTATATTTGTTGGAAAATCACTCTCCACATTTAGCAGTCAAATATTATGCTATGATTACAAGCAGGGTACATTCCTATGTGAATACCCAAAATTTGAAGGAGTCGGATTCGGAGGATGTCATTCAAACGGTACAAGAAAAATTGGTGATGAAGGTACAAGGTGGGCAATTGGCGAATTTTCAAGGAAACTCTTTGGTGCGGACTTTTTTGTTTCGGGTGATTGAAAATTTGATTAGGGATGTATTGAAGTCTTTGCGTACTAAAAAGGCAAAAATAGGTAGCGCTGGAACGGAATTGAAAGCACATCATGCGGTTGAAAATTCGGTTTTTCAGTCTTTGGCAGGCAAAATAGATTTGGAACAACAGGTAAAGATATTGGAATACTTGTTGAGGCTATACAAGGAGAAAGACCGCAATAAGTTTGAATTGAGTACGAAGGTGAATTACCAAATTATTTTGGGCGATAAAGATTTGAAGGTGCTACCTTTGTCGGATAATTACAAAGTTGAATTATTGGTTGTTTTTGGAAAAGAATATACCCATTTTTCAGCACAAGAATTGTGGGGCAATCTCATTGTCTTTACCAATCAAATGGAAGGTAAAAACAACAGTTCGGAAGCACTTTGGAAATGGTTCGTTCGCCATCGCAATTGGATGACTGTCAAAATATTATTTGTTCAGAGATATAATGGTGAATTGTATAAAAAAATGACCGAATCCGAAAAAAAATTACTCGCAAAAATAAGCGTGAGAAGTTTGAGCAAATTTGTAGATGATTATTTTGGAGAGGTGGCTTATGCGTATTATGGTTAACAGGAAGTGAGAGGAGAGAGGTGAGACTTTCGCCCCTCACTTCCAGAATATAGACGATTTACCTTTTTTAGAAAAAACGTTTTACTCATTAGAGGCTTTAGGATTTATGACAGAACAAGTATTTGAACAGTTAAAAAAATCGGTTCAGCAAGGAGATACGACATCATTGGGATTGGTCGTTAAAGCCGTTGCACCCAATTGTATTCGACAACTGCAATTGAAGTTTGGTTGTTCGCTTGTGGAAGCTAAAGACGTTTTTTCGGATGCTTTCATCAAGTTTCACGACTTGTTGGTAGCAGACAAGGTCAAGTACGGAAATATTCAAGGATACTTTTATGTGATATGCCGAAGCATTTACATTGACAAATACAGCAAAAAACGAAACATCACTAAGCGAAAAGAAGTACTGATCAATCACCAAGAAGAAAGGATTGAAGAGCAACTACTATTTAAAGAAGATATACAAAATGATTTGGTTTTTAATCCATTGATTAAAACTGAACATGAACAAAATCAGCTTGAACAAAAACAAAACGATGTTATTTTTATACGCAAAGCTTTATTGAAACTCCACCCACGATGTCGGCAATTGTTGTCCTTGGCGATTATGCACAAGCTGCGACATGCCGAAATCGTGGAAATCATGGGTTTTGCAAATAGGGAAACGGTTAAGAGTGCTAAATATAATTGCTTGAAAAAACTCAAGGCAATCATTAAAAAAATGGACAAATGAATGGTAATCTATTAGAAAAGTATTTAGAAAACGACCTTAATGAGTCGGAAAAAGAGGCTTTACTCCACGAGCTTCAAACCAACTCAACGTTTGCAAAAGAATGGCAATTTCAGCGATTGTTGAGAGAAGCCCTACAATCCGAAAAACACCAAATGTTGAAAAGCAGCGTATTGAAGGAGTTGGATTTATTGGAAGAAGCGGGTGAAATCCAATCCTTGACTGCTACCTCGTCTTTTTCTAAAGCGAAAGGCGCAATTTCAAAGTATATAAGTGAAAATTTAGAATTGCTTCAACAATGGTTTACTCCTTATCCTTATCCGAGTATTGCAAGAGGAGGAAATTTGGAGGTTTTATTGCCTCAAGAAAATCTCAACACGCAATTTCTTCTTGATTTTGAACTCAAAAAAGCCATTAATTTAAAGCTGAGTTTGAGTATCTTCAATGCTCAAAATGAATTGGTTTTTTCAGAGAAAATTCCTCCCAAAAATCGTACTTTTACCATCTCCTTGATGTCAATGGCAGAAGAATTGCATCCAGGGTGGTACTATTGGCAGCTCGGTCACAGTCGTATTGGAGAAGTGAAACGTGCCTTTTTTATCAACGCAGAATTGAATCCCTTTTCGTGATATGAACAAAACAATCAACTTATTGGAGAGCATTTATTTTTATCTAGAATAGGTACTGGTGGCCAGCAATTAAATTATCCTTTTGGAGAAGGTGTTAGCCAAAACGTATTAATTGGAGCTATTG
>JBMYXW010000544.1:0-3176 GCA_049608825.1 Chitinophagales bacterium | reverse complement strand
TGTTTATAACGAGTACTTGAGAATAGCTACTATTCGAGTAGAAATGGGTGAAGCCAACCCAATTGAGCGACTAACCATTCAATCTACTTTGAATGAATATCAATTATTGTTAAAACAAGCAACATTGGAAATTGGCAATTTAGAAAAACAACTAGCCAATTTATTAAATGCAGCACAAGCCGTCACGACTACAGATAGTCTGACTACCATGCCTTTTGTACAAACAGATAGCCTGAATAATTTACAAGTACAATTGGTAATGCAAGACATTCAAATCGAACAAGCTAATACAGAGCTATTGAAAACGACTTTAAAACCTGATTTCAATGTGGGTTATTCGCTTCAGAATTACTTTGAAGGAGGTTGGTTACATGGCTTACAAGCTGGTGTTCAGATACCTTTGTTCACCAAGCAAACCAAACTGAAAGTAGAAGCTCAACAGTTACAAATAGAAGTAGCGAAAGCGAAGGTAGAAGCAGAAAAACAACAGATGCAACAAGAGTTATTATCTGTAGAAAATGCGATAGAACTCTATGCATTGGGCATTAATTACTATCGGGAGCAATTAGAAAGTGTCAATCTTGAAATGGAACGAGTTTCCAAATTGAACTACCAAGCAGGTGAGATTTCTTATCTCGAATTGTTGAATACAATTAATCTACTTGCCAATAACAAACAACGTTACTGGGAGCAGGTTTTATTGCACAATCAAGCAGTTGTCCTTTATCAATTTTTCTCAAATTAAATTCAATACGATGAAAATCATAAATCATATCATTCTTTATATTGTAGTGGGTATTATATTATCAGGTTGTAGCCATAACCATGATCATAGTGGTCATGACCACGGACATAATCATGGTTATGAAACAGAAAGTCATTCTGAAAATGATGGTCATGGACACGGACATGGTGGAGAACATGCAGAAGGGGAAATACACCTTACCAAAGACCAGATAGAAACTATGAATATCAAATTCGGGGATTTTTCAAAGGTTAAAATTAATGACTTCATAAAAGCTACTGGAACAATTGATTTACCATCTAGTGCTTATGCTGCGGTCAGTTCAAAAATTTCGGGATTGGTAAGTGATTGTAAAAAGTATGTGGTTGGAAGTTATGTAGAGGAAGGAACAATCATAGCTTCAGTTGAAAACCCTGAACTAATGGAAAAACAACAGGAATTTCTGGAACTACAAGCGGAAATTTCTTACCTGAGAATCGAGTTAGAACGACAGAAAAAACTGGTTGATGCGAATGCAGGGGTTTTGAAGAACGTACAGAAAACCCAGTCAGAAATCAATGTTAAGGATGTAACATCGAGAGGTATTTCAAAATACCTCGATTACTATGGCATAGAGACATCAAATCTTACAACAGATAGAATCATTGAAAGAATATCAGTGGTCACACCTGTTTCGGGTTATGTGACTTCTGTAAATCTTCACAAAGGTATGTATGTTTCTCCTGAGATGGAATTACTGGAGATTGCCAATGAGAATCAGGCACAACTGAAGTTGGATGTTTTTGAAAAGGATATTGCTGAGGTAAAGAAGGGGATGTCCATCTCCTATACTATCCCTGCAATGGGCACCGAAATTTATGAAGGAAGTGTAACCATGTTAGGAAGGGCTTTTGATATTGAAAATAAGACCCTACATGTAAGAGGTAATATGAAAAAGAAGAGACCACGATTCGTTAAGGATGTCTTTTTGGAAGCTAAGTTATGGCTTAATGATAAGACTGTAGACGCATTACCTGAAAAGGCTATTATTCGGGATGGTACCTCATCCTACATATATGTAGCCAATGATAAGATTGAGGGTGAAGAGTTGCAATTCGAAGCAATAAGGGTGGTAGAAGGAGGAACTACAGATGGGTTTTCTGCCACAAAACTAATTGACGAAATCCCTGATTCCATGCGTATCGTTACTGAAGGAGCGTATTTTGTATTCGCCCAATCCAAAGCAGGAGAACTAAAACATGAACACTAGGAAAGAGAAGTATAAATTATGGTAGATAAGATATTAAAACGCCATGCTGTACGCATCACACTGATGCGTCAGCTGGTTTTGGAATACTTCATTGAAAAGGATATGGTACTTGGGTTAAAGGATTTAGAAGAGGCTTTCCCAAAATCGGATAAGATTACCATTTATAGGACATTAAAAACAGTTTGATAGATGCACATAATGGTGAGAAAATTCCCTTGCATTATGTTGCTACTGTTGATGTGACAGGTAATCCCAATTCTGTGAATCGGGAAAACGTACAGCGTAAAATTGTTGTTTCTGCTAATGTGGCAGGACGGGATTTACGAAGTGTAGTCAATGAAATACAAGCAACTGTTGATGAAAATATTTCTTTGCCAGAAGGTTATCGCATAGAATATGGAGGACAGTTTGAAAGCGAGGAACGAGCTACTCGAATGTTATTAATAACTTCCATAGGAGCTATATTACTCATTTTTCTTTTGCTTTACATGGAGTTCAAAAATCTTGGATTGGCAGCGATTGTATTGATTAATTTACCCTTGGCTTTGATTGGTGGGATTTTCATTGTGTATTTCACAACAGGCATTGTTTCTATCGCTTCGACCATTGGATTTATCAGTTTATTTGGGATAGCTGCCCGTAATGGGATTTTATTGGTTAGTCGTTATCAGATGCTTCAAGAAGAAGGATTGAATATTCGGGACACCATCATAGAAGGTTCACTCGACCGATTGAATCCAATATTGATGACTGCTTTGACGACTGGTTTGGCATTGATTCCATTGGCATTGGCTGGTGGACAAGCAGGAAATGAAATTCAAAGCCCAATGGCAATTGTTATTTTGGGTGGATTGATAAGTGCTACATTTTTGAATTTAGTGGTAATTCCTGCCATTTATAAATTCAGATATATGAAACGAAATTAGATTAATAATGACTGAATTTTAGTAAAGTATTTATATAAATTATAGATTTAAAATAAAACAAAGCATAGTTAGAGCAATCAGCTAGGCTTTGTTTTTGCTTAATTAGGCGAATCCAAGTAATGAGTACCATTGGATTGTAGTTGATTGCACCCACTTATCTATTTTTAGTTGCAGCTAAAAAATCGAGATGAAGAATCGGAAACTAATTTATTCCTATTATCCTTTACAATTTAATTGATCGTAGTCGTAGAGCATT
>JBMYXW010000543.1:0-3199 GCA_049608825.1 Chitinophagales bacterium | reverse complement strand
AACCCGAAACAATAGAAGAACAAGTAGAGCAAATCGACGAGTTTTTTGAAAGCGAAAATGTGTTATTTTTCAGACTGGCAGACCTCGAGTATAATGATCTAAATGTGGGCTTCAATTTACGTGTTCCTCAAAGACCGCAAATAATCGCTTTGTGCAACAACGAAGAAGGCATTGCTGAATCGGTGAAATACGCCAAGCAGTTCAAATTGCAGGTGGGAGTCAAAAGCGGAGGACATAGTTTTGAAGGATTTTCGAGCAATCATGGTGGAATGTGTATCAATTTGTCTTTATTGAAGGACATAGAGTGGCTCGGTGAAAATACGGTCAAAATCGGTTCTGGTAACACCCTCAAAGAAATTTACGATGCGCTTTTACCAAAAGGAAAAATCATTCCCGCAGGCTCGTGTGCAGGTGTAGGAATCGGCGGTTTGGCATTGGGAGGCGGATATGGTTTGTTTGGACGAAAATTCGGACTGACTTGTGACAGCATGAAGGCATTGACGATGATAGATGGAAATGGCAAAATTCACAAAGCTGAAAACGACGATGAGATTCTTTGGGCATGTCGAGGCGGTGGAAATGGTAATTTTGGAGTCGTGGCGAACATGACCTTCAAAGTCCACGAAGCCCCCAAAACCTTCACCCGACACCTATTCAAAGCCTACAAACTGGATGTAACTCGTGCCAAATCATTGCTGAAAAAATGGTTTGAACTCACCGCACAATTGCCCAATTCTTGTTTTGGAGCCTACGTATTGAATGGCAAAACATTGACGGTTTTGATTACCGATGCCGAAAATCGCATTGCAGAAATCAAGCCCCTTTTAGATGCTTTCACGGCTGCAACAGACAAGGCAACAATTGGCAAAGTCGAAACAGATTTGGCAAAATCCATCAAACGATACTATGGAATCCAAACACCGCTTTACTTCAAAAATGCCTCTGCAGGTCTCTACAAAGGTTTCGGAGATATTGAAGGCTGCATAGAATCGGTGATTCAAAAAGTACACAACAACCGAGGTTTGATTTACCAAGTCAATACTTTAGGAGGCGAAATTGCAAATTCCGACTTTGAATCTGTTTCTGCTTACCCACATCGAGCCTATCCCTACCTCTCCGAACTGCAAGCTTACTATGAAAAGGAAGCGCAAGGTGAAAAATTGGTGGCTGCTTTCCAAGATATTCAAACCGTTTTTACGAATCATGGCATTTCTGCCCATTATCGAAATTATCCCGACATCAATTTTGAGAAGTGGGAAACTGCTTATTATGGTAAGAATTACAAGCGATTGCAGGACATCAAACGGAAATACGATACCGCAAATGTGATTTGGCATGAGCAGAGTGTGAAGGTTTAGACTGTGTTTTTGGCATTTCTTTATTTTTGATTACCTTGTTCTTTCAAAAGAAAATACCTTCAGCAAATAGTAGGCAACACAGCAAAGTGTAGTAATCAGAAAGTTTTAAACATCAACATTCCTTTAAGCATTAGGAACGCTGAAAAAATAACATTACAATTTCTATCTTCGGAAGATATTGATTTTAAGCGTTTTTGCTCATTCAATATTTATTCATTCAGCATTACTTAGCAATAGTATGGCAAAAAAATCAAAAAAAGAAGCGTTGGGAATGGGACTCCGTTCCTTGTTATCGGATATCCACTATGAAGAGGATGAGAAAAAACTGCTCAATACGGTATTAGAGATTCCTTTATCAGATATTGAAGCCAATCCTTTTCAGCCTCGTGAAGACTTTGACAAGACATCACTACAAGAGTTGGCAGATTCTATCGAAACCTTGGGAGTGATTCAGCCAATCACTGTCCGAGAATTACCCAGTGGTGATTTTCAACTCATTGCGGGTGAACGGCGGCTTCGAGCGGCAAAGTTGGCAAGATTAAAAACCATTCCTGGCTATGTAGTTTTAGCGGATAAGCAGTTTATGCTAGAAGCTGCTTTGGTAGAAAACACTTATCGTCAAGATTTGAACCCTATTGAAATTGCGATGAGTTATCAGAGATTGATTGACGAATGTAAATTGACACACGAGCAAGTCTCTAATCGAGTTGGCAAAAAACGTTCTTCGATTACCAATGACCTTCGCTTATTAAGCCTTCCACCGACTGTCATTGCAGCATTGAAGGAAGGAAGTATCACTAAGGGGCATGGTAAACGTTTGAGGAGTGAAGAATTGAAGCCAGACGACCAAATTGCTATTTGCAAAGAAATTATTGAGAAGGAGTTATCGGTTCGCCAGACGGAAGCATTGATTAAAAGTTGGCGAAATAGTAAAAAACCTGTTGCTTCAAAAGAAACCAAACCTGATATTTTCCTTCAACGAGCCACAGATGATTTGGCGCGTCACTTAGATACCAAAGTAGAAATCAATGCGAATCCAAAAGGCAAGGGAAAAATTACGATTCCTTTTGGCTCGAATGAAGAGTTGAATGAGTTGTTGAAGAAAATGAAGAAATAACAATTGTGAAAGAGCCTTCTAAAATTACTC
The DNA here is from genome assembly GCA_049608825.1 of Chitinophagales bacterium. Lineage (GTDB taxonomy): Bacteria > Bacteroidota > Bacteroidia > Chitinophagales > UBA2359 > JAUHXA01. The sequence continues at coordinate 694 of JBMYXW010000543.1, read as the reverse complement.
GTCTTCCGTTTCAGGTTTTTCTTCTTCGATGACCTTCAATTCTTTATTGATGTCCACCTCTTTGAGAGTATTTTCCAATGCTTGTTCGAGGTATTCTTTTAGGAGGGCTATTTTTTCCTTTTTACTCAAATCACTCTTTGCGAGTTTGCCTTTTTTAGGATAAACTTCCAAAAAAATCACTTCTTGTTCTTCTGCATCAATAATATTGATAACTCGATAACCTCCGCTTGAACCTTCTCTCATTGTTGTGTTGGGAACTCTTGTTTTCAGAACAATGCGATTATCCAAATGCACAATAATATCGCTTTTCAACAAATCTACGACATCTTCAATTTCACTGAATTTATCAGAAATATCCTTTCGTATTTTTAGGTAGTTCTTCTTGCCTTTTCGTTCTAATTTCTCCAAGCTTTCTAGAAATGTCTCAATTGCTTTGTAGGTAACCAATGTATTATAGTTTTTGAATTTGTTTGAGTAAATCTTGTATATCAGCATCGTTGTTCCACTCCTTGCGAGACTTCTTCAGTTCTTCAAATTCTTCTCGTGACTTATCATAGAAATAATCCAACCATTCAAAGTCACAAAATTTGGCTTTTTCATAATCTAGTAACTCGCCATTCTTAGTCGTAATCCAAGAATAATGATAATGAATTTCCTTAGAAAAATCATCGTCATTGTTTTTTTTGAAATATTG